>NZ_CP050191.1:1485990-1632995 GCF_011745145.1 Mycobacterium sp. DL440
TCGCCGTATCCCCGTCGATCTCGGCGTCGATGTTCGTGATGTAGTGCATGGTCCACGGCATCACCCCGAAGTTCGCGGCGAACCAGTCCACCACCTCATCACGCGTGCCCACCACCGCGCCCGCCGACGAGTAATCGATGTGGGCGTCCTCGGTGAACACCGACCGGTACAGCTCCCAGTCCTTCGAGTCGACACCGCGCGCGTAGCGGGTCAGCAGCGCCTGGATCTCGAGCTCGTCGGCCACACTCATTCCGGCATGCCGATGGTCTTGGACTCGAAGTACTCCTTGAAGCCTTCTTCGCCGTTGCGCCGACCCAGACCGCTCTGCTTGGAGCCGCCGAACGGGCTGTTGATGCCGAAGTGGCTGCGGCTGTTGATGGTGACGTTACCGGTCCTGATGCGTCGGGCGATGGCGAAGGCCCGGTCGACGTCGCCGGACGAAACCTCACCGGACAGGCCGTAGATGGAGTTGTTGGCGATGGCCACCGCTTCGTCGTCGGAGTCATAGGGGGTGACCGTCAACACCGGCCCGAAGATCTCCTCCTGGGCCACCTGCGAGTCGGGATTGACGTCGGCGAGCAGGGTGGGCTGCGTGTAGTAACCCGTGGGCAGGTTCTCCGGAACACCGCCGCCGGTGACCAGCCGGGCGCCGGAATCGATGCCCGATTTGACGAGCCCGAGCACCTTCTCGCGCTGAGTGGCGCTGATCTGCGGGCCCTGCATGATGCCCGGGGTCCACGGGTCGCCGACCGGGAAGTTCTCCATCGCCCCCTTGAGCAGCTCCACGCCCTCGTCGTAGCGGCTGCGGGGCAGTAGGATTCGGCTCGGCAGGATGCAGGACTGCCCGCTCATGACACAGGCCATCATCGCCGCGATGGGCAGTGCCGAGTTGAAGTCGGCGTCATCGAGCACGATGTGCGCGGACTTGCCGCCCAGTTCGAGCATCGTCCTCTTGACCGTCGAGGCTCCGGCCGCCAAGATGGCGCGCCCGGTGGCGGTCGACCCGGTGAAGGTGATCATGTCGACCCGCGGGTCCGCCGACAGCGCGGCCCCCACCTCGTTGGCGTTGGATACCACGACATTGAAGACGCCGGCCGGGATGTCGGTGTGTTCGGCGACGATGCGGCCCAGCTCGGTGCCCGACCAGGGGGTCAGCTGCGCGGGCTTGAGCACGACGGTGTTGCCGGCCATCAGCGCCGGAACAGTTTCAGCGATGTTGAGGTAGAACGGCACATTCCACGGGGTGATCGCGCCGACCACGCCGACCGGCTCGTAGGCGATCTTGCGTCGCGCCGGCCCCAGCTGGGTTTGGTGCACGCCGTTGTCGACGACGTATTCGAAGCTTTTGCCGTGCTCGGCCCAGTGTTTGACCTCGCCGATCGGATCCTCGATCTGCGAGCCGGTGACCGTGACGGGACAGCCGACCTCGGTGACCAGGATCCGGCGCAGCCGCTCCTTCTCGGCGTCCAGCGCGTCGTGCAGCTGCATCAGGCAGTGGTGGCGGAACTCGACATCGCGGCTCCAGTCGGTTTCGTCGAACGCGCGTCGCGCAGCGCCTACGGCCCGCTCGATGTCGGCCACCGTGCCGTCGGTCGCCTGGCCGGCCACTTGTTCGCTGGCCGGGTGGATGACGTCGAATTTCGCACCGCTGCCGGTGTATTGGAGTTCCCCGGCGATGAGCATCCGCTCGTCGCCGGCGAGGACGCCCGTGTCGCTCTGCACCTGAGTCATGCCGATAGCTTTACAAAAATTGCGAGTCGTGTCACCCCTTGAAGCAAGGATTGACCGATTGGCAAGTCTCTGCGATCGTAGAGACTCGAATGTCACACCAGAGTGACGGAGCGGGGGTGTGTAGGGCCGGGGTCGAAGCAGGTCAGTTCGAGTCGGGCTGTTTGATGCCGACGGCATGGCGCAGCTGCGCCAGGAACTGGTCGCCGTCATCGCTTCGCACGATGTAGTGCGATACCGCCACCCGGATCGCGGTGGCGGCCTTGACCGGGGCGTTGGCGCCCGACAGCAGCTTGAGCAACCGTGCCCGCATCAGGGGGATGACGTTGGCCAACTGTGCGATGACGACTTCGGGCTCGATGTCGACGAGCCTGACCCCGGAATACGACTGCTGGTACTGCACGATGAAACGCAATGCGGCGTCGAGCTTCTCGTTGCCTCGCAAGCCCACGGTGGCTCGGCTGATGCCGTGGTCGAACATCTCGCGCTCATAGGTGCCGAAGCCGTCGAGGAGCTCCTGTTTGTCGGCGAACCAGCGGTACAGCGTGGGCCGCGACACGCCTGCCTGCAGCGCCACCTCGGAGAGACTCAGCTTGGTCTGACCGCTGCGGGCCAGCACCTCCGCCGTCGCGACCAGGATTCGGTGGCGCGTCGAGGTGTCTTCGACAGATGTGTCCCGCTGCGCGGGTACGGGTTCGTTCACGTCCAGCCTTTGGTTGTTCGTGGTTCACCAAATGGTAGGACCATCAGAGCAACTTCTTGAGTATTGCCACAGTCTCGAGGTCCGCCAAGGCTGCCACGCCCCGCCTGGCGCCTTCCAGCGCGATGCCTTCATCCTGCATGCCGCCAAGCCCGGCGGTGATGACAGGTGCCGCGTAGGCATAGACCGCGCCCAGGCGGTAACGCTCCCACAACTCGTCGTGATCCAGCGTCGGGCCGCCGGCCGCGGCCAGTGCGCGTCGGTATGCGTCGAGCAGGTCCCGTTCGGCGGCTTGCCGGTCGGCCGTGGACATGCAGGTGACCAGGGTGTACGCCAGCTCCCGGCCGGGATGACCTCGGCGGGCGGCCTGCCAGTCGAGCAGGCCCGCCTCGCCGTTGCGGAAGAACAGGTTGCCCGGATGGGCGTCACCGTGCATCACGGTGTGCGGTGGCCGGTCGAGTAGCTGAGCGGCCGCTCGGTAGTTCTCGTCGATGAACCGGCCGTCGGCCACCGGAATGTCGGTGGTTTCGGCCAGTCGTTTGGTCGACAGCTTGAGCAGTGAACCGGTCATCAGTGAGGTGTGGTCGCCCGACGCCGAGTACAGCCAGCCCAGCGGCCCGCTGCCGCTGCGTGCCGGTAGCCGTCCCCAGAACGCGGCGTGGACCTGGGCGAGCAGCTCGACTGTCGCGGCGGCCCGGTCCCTGTCCAGTGGGTGCAGGGTGTCGGTGAACTCGCACGGGCTGAGCGTCAGGTCTTCCAGCACCAGCACATATCGCCCGGTCAGTGGATCGAAGGCCGCGCCGTAGGCGCGGGGAACCCCGGGCAGACCGTCGGCCAGCTGTTGGTAGAAGCGCACCTCGGTATGGCCCAACCGGCCCAACTCGCCCATCATCCGGGTGGCCGCGGTTTCGGCCGGCATCTTGACGAACACCGATCCGGGGATGGCGTCGCTCGGGTCGCCTGACAGCGCGAGCCGGGCGCGCGACGACGTGCCCGCGTCGCCGCCGATCACCGACACCGATTCGATCTTGCGCCCGGTGAGCCGGGAAAGGTAGGCCGCGTCGAGGCCGCCGATGCGCCGGGGCAGTGAGCGGATGCGCCCGATGGCCGCGTCGGTTGCGATACGTTGCACGCCGTGGCCGATATGTGCGGCCAGGCCGGCGGCAGGGACGAGGCGGCGGGCCGGTGTAAACATTGGCCAAGTTTACAAATGCTCGGCAGATTGTAAAGCGGTTTCGAGAAGGAGCGGGAATGGCGGGTCCGTTGGAGGGATTTCGGGTCGTCGAGTTGGGCGTCTGGGTTGCCGCGCCGGCAGCGGGTGCGCTACTTGCCGACTGGGGCGCTGACGTCATCAAGATCGAACCGCCGTCGGGTGACCCAGCGCGAACCTTCGGTCGGATGCTCGGCCTGGATCAGGATCTGGGCGTGGCGGCCAACCCGCCCTTCGAGATGGACAACCGATCCAAACGCAGCATCGTGCTCGACCTGGGCACCGCCGAGGGGCGGGACACGGCCATGGAATTGCTATCCACCGCAGATGTTTTCCTGACGAATGTGCGTCCCGCGGCGCTACGTCGGCTGGAACTCGACTTCGAGACCGTCGCGGCCAGGAATCCCCGCTTGGTGTACGGGTTGATCACGGGCTACGGCCTGACCGGACCGGAGGCGGAACGAGCGGCCTACGACGTTGCCGCGTTCTGGGCCCGTGCCGGACTGGCCGACCTGCTCACCCGTCCAGGGGATACGCCGCCGTTTCAGCGCGGCGGAATGGGGGATCACTCCGCGGGAATGACACTGGCGGCCGCGGTGTGCGCCGCACTGCTGGCCCGAAACCGCACGGGGACGGGTCAATTGGTCAGCACCTCGCTGTACCGGCAGGGTGCCTACACCGTCAGCTTCGATCTCAACACCGTCCTGATGAGCGGTGAGCAGATCGCCATCGGCCAGCGTGAGGCGATGGCCAACCCATGTATGAACAACTACACCGCCGGTGACGGCAAACGCTTCTGGATCGTCGGCCTGCAGGGGGACCGGCACTGGCCCGCACTCTGCCGGGTGGTGGCCCACGAGGACTGGCTGACCGACACGCGGTTCGCCACGGCCCGTGACCGATACGTCAATGCGCGCGAGCTGATCGCCGAGTTGGACACCATCTTTGTCGGCCATCCGATGGACCACTGGGCCCCGTTGTTCGACGGCGAGCCCGATTTCTTCTGGTCACCGATCAACAGCCTCGACGACGTCATCGCCGATGAGCAGTTTCACGCCGCCGGAGGAATTATCGAAGTGCCTGACGGGATTTCAACCGTGCCGATGGTGGCCAGCCCCGCTGACTTCTCGGCCACCCCATGGCAGCCGCGCATGGTCGCCCCAGTGCTCGGTGCGCACACCGACGAGATCCTGGCCGAGCTGCGTGGCGATCAGGACCGCTGAGCGTTGATGCCCGCGAGCAGTTCATCGAGCTGCTCACGGGTGACTCTGCCTGCCGAGAATGCAGCCATCCGCCCGATCGGCACCGACCCCAGCATCCGTAACAGGTCGCTGCCGAGTGCGGAATCCGCTGTGCCGAACGGGGAAGCGTTACTCAGCACATTCGCAATCGTCTGGGCTGCTACCGGGTCGGCAAGGAGCTCGCCCAACGTCGAATCGCGGGTGAACGGCTGCCGCAGCTCATCACCGGCCAGCGTCACCGTCGCCGACAACCGCAGGTCCCGGCTCGACGCGCCGACCGACACCGCATACTCGCCGCCTTCGACCACCCAGCGACCGGCATCGGTGCTCCAGTACGCGAGATCGGCTCGGTCGATGGGGATTTCGACGGTCTGTCCGTGGCCTGGTTCCAGGGTGAGCCCAGCGAATCCGGCCAACCATCGCGTCGGTCGCCCGACGCGGGAGTCTGGCAACCCGGCGTAGGCCTGCACCACCTCCCGGCCCGGTCGGCCGCCGGTGTTGGTGACCGTCACGCGCACGCACAGTCCCTCACCGGCGGGGTTCACCTCAAGGTCCGAGTAGTCGAACCGGGTGTAGGACAGGCCGTGGCCGAACGGGAACGTCACCGACATATCGCGGGAGTCATACCAGCGGTAGCCGACGAACATCCGCTCGCCGTAGACGGTATGGCCGGAGTCGGACGGAAAGTTGAGATAGGCCGGGGAATCCTGCAGCCGCAGCGGCACCGTCTCGGCCAGCCGGCCCGAGGGGTTCACCACGCCGAACAGCACATCGGCCAGCGCGCTGCCCCCGGCCTGCCCGAGCAGCGCCCCGTCCACGATCGCCGGGGCCAGACCGGCGACGGCGTCCAGCCGCACCACGCCGCCGTGGGCCAGCACCACCACGGTGCGCGGCTGGACTTCGACCACGGCACGCAGCAGGTCGAGCTGTGCGGCAGGCAGGTCGATGTGTTCGCGGTCGTAACCCTCGGACTCCTCTTCGGCGGTGAGGCCGAGGAATACGATTGCGGTTTCGGAAGATTCAGCGGCGGAGACCGCGGCGGCGATGTCGCTTCCCGAGCAATGGCTCACCGGATGATCGCCCGCGAGCCTGCGGATCTCTTCCAGCGGAATGTCGACGCGGGTCGGGTTGACATGTGAACTGCCACCGCCCTGGTATCTGGGGTCTTGGGCGAACTCGCCGATGACCGTCAGCGGTGACGGCGCCAACGGCAGCAGATCCTGGTCGTTTTTCAACAACACGATGGCTCGCTGGGCCGCCTCGCGGGCCAGCTCGTGATGGCCATCGATCTCGAAGGATGCGGAGGTGTCTGTTTGGGTGACCCGCTCGGCCAGAACGGCCACCCGGGCGGCGGCCCGCGCGACAGCAGCCGCGTCCAGCGTGCCGGCACCCACCGCGCGCACCACATCGGCGTCGGAGATCCCGCCGGTCGCCGGCATCTCCAGATCCAGGCCCGCCGCTACGGCCGCCGGTCGGTCGGCTACCGCACCCCAGTCGCTGACCACCAGGCCGTCGAAACCCCATTCGTCACGCAGCACCGTCAGCAGCCAGGCGTTCTCGGCCGCGTAGACCCCATTGATCCGGTTGTAGGAACACATCACCGTCCACGGGCGGCCCTGGCGCACCACGATTTCGAAACTACGCAGATAGATCTCACGCAACGTGCGGGGGTCGACGTCGGAACTGGCCCGCATCCGATCGTGCTCGGCATTGTTGACCGCGAAATGTTTGACCGACGCGCCGACGCCGCGGCTCTGTACCCCGCGCACCCACGCCGCGCCGAGCGTGCCCGAGAGCAGCGGATCCTCCGAGTAGTACTCGAAGTTCCGCCCGCAGCGGGGGTCGCGCTTGATGTTGACTCCAGGGCCGAGCAGGACATGTACGCCCAGCGCGCGGCTTTCGTCGCCCAGCGCCTGACCGACCCGTTCCACCAACTCGGGATCCCAGGTCTGGCTGAGCCCGACCGCCGGAGGAAAGCAGGTTGCCGGTTCACTGCCGGAGACGCCCAGATGATCTGTCGCACTGCCAGATTGACGACGAACGCCGTGCGGCCCGTCGGTCAGCATGATGGCCGGCACCGGGCCGATCGGTTTGGTGGTCCAGAAGCTCGCGCCGCTGCCCAACGCGGCCTGTTCGGTCAGGTCGAGCCCGGCGATGGCATCAGTGGAGTCGGTCACCGCCGCCAGCGTAGCGCCGGGTGCGCTTTTCCCTGGTCAAGGCGGAGGTTTCACCCCCGCGGCATGGCGGAGCTGCGCGAGGAAATCGTCCGCGTCGTCGCTGCGCACCAGGTAGTGGCAGATCGCCACCCGCACCGCGGTCGCCGCGGCGATGTCGGCGTCCGGCCCGGTGGTCAGCCGTTGCAGGCGCTCCCGCATCAGCGGGATGACCTGGGTGAGGCGTTTGATGACATGTTCGGGTTCGATATCGACCATGCGGAGGCCCGGGTAGGACTGCTGGTATTCGACGACCGTTCGCAGAGCGGCATCCAGGTGCTCGTCCTGCGGCAAATCGGCGGAGGCCCGCGCTACCGCCTGTTCGTAGTACCTGCGCTCCCACACCACGAATGCGTCGAGCAGTTCCTGTTTGGAGGCGAACCAGCGGTAGAGCGTCGGCCGGGACACCCCGGCCTGCAGGGCCACCTCGGACAAACTGAGCTTTGTCATCCCGTTCGCACCGAGCACCTCGGCGGTGGCGGCCAGGATTCGTCCGCGGGTACTGCTCTCGTCGTCGACAGACGATATTTCCGCCATGCCCACAGCTTTACAAACTATCGTCGAACTGTCACGCTAATTCGTGCCGCGACACTGGCGTCGGGCGCCGTGCAGGAGGGAATACCGTGACAGTTGCCAGCTCACCGCAGGCACGCGAATACAGCCCATTCGACATCACGTCACACGATTTCTGGAGCCAATCGTTCGCCAAACGTGACGAGACATTCGCACAGTTGCGTGCCGGTGACGGGCTGAGTTGGCATCAGCCACTGTCGACGCTGTTCGACGTGGAAGAGCCCGGCTTCTGGGCCATCACCCGCCGTGCCGACATCCAGTTCGTCAGCCAGCACCCGGAGCTGTTCACCTCGACCCAGGGTGTCGCACTGGACCCGATGCCGGCCGACGTGCAGAAGTTCGCCACCTTCTTCCTGATGATGGATCCGCCGGAGCACACCACATACCGCCGCCTGATCAGCTCGGCGTTCACCCCGCGCAATGTGCGCAAGATCGAAGAGCAGATTCACCGCAACGCCGTCGCCGTCGTCGACGACCTGATCGGTGCCGGCGATGTCGATTTCGTCGAGGCATGCTCGGCGCAGCTGCCGATGCGGACGATCTCCGACATGCTCGGTGTGCCCACTGCCGATCAGCCGGCCCTCGCCAAGGCCGCCGAAAAGCTGTTCAGCATGAGCGATGACGAGTTCTCGTCGCTCGAAGAACGGGCCATGGCCACCATCAACGAGATCATGCTGATCTCGAGTACAGGGGTGGAGCTGGCCAAGTTCCGGCGGGCCAATCCCGGTGACGACCTGATGACCAGCATCGTCAACGCCGAAGTCGACGGCCACCGGCTGACCGACGAGGAGATCGGGGCATTCCTGATCCTGCTGGCCTCGGCCGGCAATGACACCACCAAGCAGACCACCACTCACGCGATGATGGCCCTGGCCGCCAACCCTGACCAAAGGGATTGGCTGCTGGACGATTTCGACAACCGGATCGGTCTGGCCACCGAGGAATTCGTGCGGTGGGCCACCCCGGTGATCCAGTTCGCCCGGCACGCCACCGAGGACGTCGAGCTGGCCGGCCAGCAGATCAGAGCCGGCGACAAGGTGGGCCTGTTCTACTGTTCGGGCAACCGGGATGAAACGGTGTTCACCGAGCCCGGCCGCTTCGACCTGAGCCGTTCACCCAACCCGCAGGTGGGCTTCGGTGGTGGCGGTCCGCACTTCTGCCTGGGTAATCAGCTGGCCAAGACGGAGTTGCGACACCTGTTCCACGAGTTGCTGACTCGGCTGAAGACCATCGAGTTCGGTGAGCCGGAGCTGCTGTACAGCAGCTTCGTCCACGGCATCAAGCGCGTTCCCGCGCACGTCGCATAGGGCGCGACAGCATGCGGGTCGAAGTCGATCTGGGCAAGTGCACCGGGCATGGCATCTGCGAATCGATCGCCGAGGACGTGTTCGAGGTTTCCGACGAGGGTATGGTGCACATCCACGGCGACGAGCATCGCGAGAGCGATCGAGATCGGTTGCAGCAGGCCGTGACCCAATGCCCGGCGACCGCACTGCGGATGCAAGGCTGAATTTCAGGCGAGTGGCCAGTTTCATCACGAGATTTCCCAGAATTCGTGTGACAACTGGCCATTGGGCTACTGAGGTCTCAGGCGGCTGCCACCAGCACTCGGCTCGGCCCGCGCACGGTGTAGTTGGTGCCGTAGTCCAGGGGGCCGGCCAACCGCCAGTCGCCCACGGTGTCGATCAGTTCCTCGAGGAAGATCTGGGCCTCCAGACGGGCCAGGTTCATGCCGAGGCAACTGTGCAGGCCGAAGGCGAATCCCAGGTGGGAGAGCTTGCGCCGGGTGATGTCGAAATCGTCGGGGCGCTCCCAGCGCCGCGGATCACGGTTGGCTGCACCCAGCAACAGGGTGATCCGTTCACCGTCGGCCATGGCGATGTCACCGACCGCGGCAGATTCGCCCACCACATCGCGGAAGATCGAGTGCGACACCGTTTCCAGGCGATGCACCTCTTCCACCGCGTCAAGCGCCAGAGTGCGATCGGCCAGTAGGATGCGGCGCTGATCCGGGTGGACGGCCAGAGTGGCCACGATCTGGGCGAGCAGTTTGGCGGTGGTCTCGTTGCCGGCGAACACCAATTGCGTGTTGCTTGCGACGATCTCCTGTTCGGTCATGTGCTCACACGCATACTCGTGTCCCACCATGGTCCCGATCAGGTCCCAGCTGTCGTCGACGGGGCAGGCCCGGCGGGGTGGCTGGTCGCGAATGTAGGTATTCAGTTGGGCCGTCGCGTGTTTTCCGGCGGCTATCAGTTCAGCACCGTGGTCGCCGGGCATGCTGTAGCCCTCGGCAGACGCGCCCATTGCGTCGCTCCACGCGGTGAACTGGCTGACCATCTCCGGTTCCACGCCGAGCATGTGTGCTATCACCTCGGTCGGGATTCCACGGGTGAGCTCCGAGACCACCTCGACGGTTTCCCCGTCGCGAAGCCTCGCGGCGACCGGCTCCAACCTGGCCCGCACGATGTCGGTGATCACTGGGCGCAGTCGCGCCAAAGTCCTCGGCCGGAAATCGCCGGACCAGATCGACCTGATGTGGTCATGGTGCGGGCCGTCGTAGAACTCCATCGTCGGCCCGCCGAACACCGCGGCGTGCTCCACCTGGCCGCGTTCGGAGCCGAAGCGTGAAGGTGTACTGAGGATCTGCTTGACCAGGTCGAACTCGCCGACCATCCAGCGATTGATCCGCTCGTTGAAGACCACTCCGCCCAACTCCCGGATCTCCCGGTAGCGCGCCCACGGATCGCCGACGAACGCCGGGTCGGTGGTGTCGAACGACAGCAGCGGAAAATGGGTGGCGGCCATAGCTGTCATGTTGACAATTGTGTGCAATTCTGTAAAGCGTGAGTTTCAAGGACCTGGGCCGCGAACTGTCCAACTGGGGCCGGTGGGGGCCCGACGATCAGATCGGCACCCTCAACTTGGTCGAGCCGCGTCACGTGCAGGCCGCATCCGGTGAAGTCCGTTCGGGCAAGGTTTTTCAGCTGAGCATTCCGGTCGGTAAGGACGGCCCGCAGAGCGGTACCGGCGGCCGGCTCAACCCGGTTCACCTGATGTCCATGCAGCCCGACGATTGGGAACCGCACGGGTTACAGGTCGCCGACGACTGGATCATCATGCCGTTGCAATCCGGCACCCAGTGGGACGCGTTGTCCCATGTCGCCTACGACGGCAAGCTCTACAACGGTTACTCCACAGACCAGGTCCGCACGCGAGCCGGAGCCCGCCAGTTGGCCGTCGACGCCTTCACCGACCGGATCGCCGGACGCGGTGTGCTTCTCGACATCGCCCGGTTGCACGGAGTGGACTGGCTCGAAGGCGGCACGGCGATCACCCCGGCTGACCTCGAGACCGCCGAGCAGGAACAGGGCGTGACCGTCGGAGAGGCCGACTTCCTGCTGGTGCGTACCGGTTGGCGGGGCCGACTGCTGGCCCGGGGCCGCGACGACTGGATGTCCACCGAGCCGGGCCTGGGTATCGACTGCGCACGCTGGTTGCGTGACCGCGGTGTCGCGGCGGTGGGCAGTGACAACTGGGCCATCGAGGTGATCCCCAGCGAGACGGGGGAGACGTTGCCGCTGCACTGCATCCTGATCCGCGACATGGGTATGCCGCTGGCGGAGATCCTCGACCTCGACGCGCTGAGCGCCGACTGTGCTGCTGATGGGGTGTGGAGTTTCCTGTTCGTGGCGCCGCCGTTGCATATCAGCAATGCCGTGGGTTCACCGGTCACGCCCATCGCCATCAAATGAGTCCGGCCTTCCAGTACCGGCTGCGTACCCCGGCCCCGCTGGTCAGCGTCGAGGATTACCGGTGGGCAGCGCGCCGGGCCCTGCCCACCATGGTGTGGGCCTACCTCGACGGTGGGGCCGAAGATGAGCGCACGTTGCGCGCCAATACCAGTGCCTTCGCGAATTGGTCACTGCGCCAACGGGTCCTGGCCGGTCATTCCGACGCTGATTTGGGTGTGACGATCGACGGACAGCGGCTCGAGCTGCCTGTGCTGCTGGCCCCGACCGGGCTCACCGGCCTCGCGCACTGGTCGGGGGAGTTGGCCGCCGCGAGGGCCGCCGAACGCGCCGGGACGCGGCTGACGCTGTCCACGGCGTCGTCGTACTCGATCGAGGAGGTCGCGGCGGGCACCACGGCCGACCACTGGTTCCAGCTGTATCCCTGGGGCGACGGCCCGTTCTCGGATTCCATGCTCAGCCGGGCCCGTGACGCCGGATACCGCACCCTGGTGGTGACTGTCGATGTTCCGGTGCAGGGCAACCGCACCGGGGAGCGGCGCACCGGCATGGGGCACCCGCCGATCCTGACGCCACGGCGCATCGCCGACGCTGCGGTCCGGCCGCACTGGTGGTACGGCCTGTTGCGGCACCAGCGGATGACGATGCGCAACCTTACCCACGCCGCGGGCGCGAAGGGCGCCGTGGAATCGGTCAGCATCCAGAACCGCCGGATCCGGGCCGACCTGACGTGGCGCGACGTGGCGGCGCTACGTGAGCGTTGGGATGGACCGCTCGTCGTCAAGGGGGTACTGGAGCCCGAGGACGCGATCCGTGCGGTCGATGACGTGGGTGCCAGTGGGGTGGTGGTGTCCAATCACGGTGGGCGCCAACTCAATGGCGCGATCGCGTCGGTCGATGCATTGCCTGATGTCGCGGAAGCCGTCGGTGGCCGGGCCACGGTCCTGCTGGACAGCGGTGTGCGTACCGGTGGTGACATCGTCACGGCCCTGGCACTGGGCGCCGACGCGGTGATGATCGGCCGGCCCTACCTCTACGGGCTGGCCGTGGCCGGCGGTGCCGGAGTGGGTGCGGTGCTCGACATCCTGGCCGCCGAGATCCGCTCGACGCTGACCCTGATGGGACTGGCGAGCGTGGCCGACCTGAACCCGGTACATCTCCGGCGAGCAGACACTTAAGTACCCGAAAATGGCCGCTGGCGGGTACTTTCGTGTCTGCTCGCGCTAGGAACGCTTGGGCGGGCGGGGCCGCACCAGCACCGACTGCTGGATCGCGCCGACCGCTCCGCTCTGGTCGAACAGCGTCCCCACGGTGGCACCGATGCCGTCGGGCCCGTAGTTGGTGTCGGCGCGGATACCGATCCACTCTCCGTCGGGCACCCGGTGGATGTGGACCACCAGATCGGTGTTGAGGAATGTCCATTTGCGGATGTCGATCTTGGAGCCGATGCCGTTGGCGTCGTCGGCGACCGCGAACAACCGCTGCAGCGGCGTCATCGGCTCGCCCTTGACCACGTCGACCGTCGGCTTGAGCCAGGACTCACCCGGGCCGGGCGCCTGCGGCACGGTCAGCCAGCGCCAGTCCACGCTGTGCACGTAGTTGGTCTCCCAGTTCTTGGCCATGTCGCGGCTGCGGGCCTGCTCCAGCGGCGGCAGCGGCTCGACGCCGGTGTGCGCGACCGAGGTGGTGTCCATCTGCAGCATCCGCCACCCGCTGGCCCGCGCCACCACCCGTCGCGCGCCGTCCGGCCCGGGCGCCAGCATTTCTGCGCTGACCAGTTCGATCTGCTTGCCCGGCCGTTCCAGCTGAGCACGCACCCACAGGTCGCCCTCCGACGGCACCCCGCCCATCAGATCGATGGACACCCGGCTCAACCGGGTGTCGGCACGGTGTTCGCAGCGTTCCAGCGCCCGCACCAGCAACGCCGACACCGGCGCGCCGTGCTGGATGGCCGCCGACCAGGTGCCGCGCGCCATGTCGGTCGCGTGGAACTTGTCACCGATCGGGTCGTTCTCATCGATCAGTTCGTAGTAAGAGTCGGACATATCAACCGTTCAGTGGTGGTGATGGGTGTCGTGATCGCCGGGTGCGGGCGTTTCGACCATCAGTGCGTCGACCCGCGACAGTTTGGTGCCGATCAGGCGCTCCGGATAGGCGTCGGTGGTGGTGACCAGAAACAGGGTGCGTCCCTCGGCGCCGCCCAGGGCGCATGCGATCGCGGTGCGCCCGTCGGCGTCGACCCGGTGTGTAACCGCAGAACCGTCGGGGGCGAACCGCTGGAACTCCTGCGCAAGGGTCAGTGCCGCCCACACCCCGCCCTCGGCGTCGATCGCGAGGCCGTCCGGCGGGCCGTCGAGCCCCTCGGCGAACACCCGCCGGTCGGCGAGGCCGCCGTCGGCACCGATGGTGAAGGCGCTCAGTCGTCGCGCGGTGGACTCCGCGACGATCAGGGTGGTGCCGTCCGGGGTGATCACCATGCCGTTCGGAAAGTCGAGATGCTCGGCGACCACCGTCACCCGGTCATCGGGGTCGATGCGCACGATCACCCCGTTGGTACGGGCCTGCGATCCGACATAGGCCCGGCCGTGCTCGTCGACCACCATGTCACCGAGGGCCGCGGGGACCAGGTCGCTGAGATCGGCCAGCAGCCCGACGGAGTCGCCGTCGTAGCGCAGCACCTGGCGGCGCTGGGTGGACACGATCAGCAGGGTGCCATCGGGCCGAAAACCCAGACCGGACGGGGAATGTCCGGGTACGGGCAGGGTGGTCATGGAGCCTGACAACGTGACCGTGTGCACGGCCTCGCCCAGCATGTCGGAGAACCACAGCAGGCCCTCGAACCAGCGCGGCCCCTCGCCGAAACAGAAACCATGCGCCAGTTCGGTTGTCCCGGTTTCTTCGGTTCCTGCAGTCATGTCCTTGCGCCTTTACAAAACACGCCATAAGTGTCACGCTCGCATGGTGCCACTGTCAACTATCGGAGCGTCGTGATGAAGAAGTTCTACGGCCACACGCTGCTGTATTTGCACGAGACCATCGACCTGGGGTCGGGGCGGACCGACCAATTTACCGAGATGTTCGGCGAGGTCTACCAACCGATGATGGAGGACCTCGGCGCGCGCCTGTTCGCGATCTGGGAAACCACGCCCTACAACGGGCACTGGCCGCAGGCGACGATCATCTGGGAGATCGACGCATTCGCCGACTACGCCCGCATCGGCAAGGCGCAGGCAGTCGGCGGCAGCCATGAGAAGCCGGCACTGCAGTGGGCGGCCTACCTGTCCGAGATCGGGGCCCGTGGTGAGGGCCGAATCATGTACGCCGGCAAGTACAACAGGACGCTCGCGCAGCTGCGAGAGGCGAACTTCGGTGCGGGTCTGGTGATTCAGGAGATCATGGAGACCAAGCCCGGGCGCCAGGACGACTACATTCGGGAACTGGAGCGGCTGTATGTGCCGTGGTCGGAAAGCACCGGTAAGCGCTGGCTGGGCTCGTTCATCACCACCTTCCGGTTCAACGAGGTGATCCACTACTGGGCGCTCGACGACGACTGGGACTGCTTCGAGAACCACTACCCGTCCTGGAAGGGAGACCCGCCCGCGGAGATCGTCACCTGGATGAGCGTGGCCCCCGCACTGCGCGACGGCTGGGAGGATTCCATCCTTTCGGCCCTGCCGCCGTCGCCACTCAAGTAGGCCCGCCATGAATCAACCTGTGCTGCAAGACTTCACGTACGACCCGTTCGATCCGGACGTGATGGCCAACCCGCTGCCGTACTACCGGGTCCTGCGCGACGAGTACCCGGTGTACTACATCGACAAGTGGGACACCTATGCGCTGTCCCGGTTCGACGACATCTGGAACATGCTCGGGGTCAACGACGGAACCTTTGTGGCCTCCGAGGGGACGCTGCCCGCCGCGAACGTCCTGGCGCACCGCAACGACGGCCCGGTGTCCGATCCGGCGCTGCATCCGATGCCCTTTCATGCCAACTTCGATTCACCGCTCTACGAGAATGTGCGGCGCTGTACCTCGGCGCAGTTCCGGCCGCGATCGGTGACCAAGCTGGCCGAGAAGATCCGGACGCTGGCCAACGAGCGGCTCGACGAGTTGCTGCCCCGAGGCAGCTTCGACTTGACGCAGGATTACGGTGGCATCGTCGCGGCCGCCATGGTCTGCGAATTCGTCGGGCTGCCAGTAGAGCTCGCGCCAGAAGTGCTGGCGACGGTCAACGCGGGCAGCCTCGCACAACCAGGGGAAGGGGTCGAGGTCGGCAACGCCCGCCCCGGCTACCTGTCCTACCTCACCCCGATCATCGAGCGCCGGCGCGCGGCAGGTCCTGACGGCAGCGTCCCGATCGCCGATGCCCTGATCGATTTCCGGCTGCCCGACGGATCGGCCTTCGGCGACATGGAGGCCGCCGTGCAGATGCTCGGCGTCTTCATCGGCGGTACCGAGACGGTCCCGAAGATCACCGCGACCGGGCTGTGGCAGCTGCTGCGCCACCCCGATCAATTGGCCGCAGTGCGTTCCGATCTCGACGGCAACGTGCCGGTTGCTCGTGAGGAGATCATCCGGCACAGCGCCCCGGCGCAGTGGTTCGCCCGAACGGTGCGGCGGCCCTACACCGTTCACGGCACCACGATCAAACCCGGCCAGCGTGTCATCACCTTGTTGGCCTCGGCTGCCCGCGACGAACGGGAATACGACAATCCGGACGATTTCGTGTGGAACCGGCCCATCGAACGGCTGCTGTCGTTCGGGCACGGCCAGCACTTCTGCCTCGGTGTCCACGTGGCCCGGATGGAGATCACGATCATGATCCAGGAGTTCCTCAAACGCGTGCCCGACTACCACATCGACGAAGCCGCGGCCTGTCGGCCGCCGTCGAGCTTCCAGTGGGGCTGGAACAACATTCCCGTGGAGGTGTGACGTGTGGTCATACCGGCTCGTCGCTCCGTATAGGTTTGAGCGGAGCGAGGTTTCAGAACCATCGCCGGAATCATTGGCCGACGGACAGGTGCTGCTGGACTTCCTGGCCGCCGGGATCTGCGGCAGCGATATTCCCGGATTCCGGGGTACCCAGGGCAAGTTGCCCGGTGACACGGGTCCCTGCGCCGCGGAGATGGCCGGCTTTCCGATCCACGAGATCGTCGGTGAGGTGCTGGCCAGCCGCCATCCGGACCACGGACCGGGGGACCGGGTGGTCGGTTGGGCGTCGGGTTTCGACGGTTTGATGGGGCAGGTGGTCGCCGACGGCGCCGGGCTGGTGTCCTACGACCCTGCGCTGTCCCCGCAGCTAGCCGTCGGCCTGCAGCCGCTGGCGTGTGTGCTCTACGCGCTGGAGCAGTTACCCGACGTCACAGGCCGCCACGTCGCGGTCATCGGACAGGGCTCGATCGGATTGCTGTTCTCCTACGTGGCAAAGGCTTTTGGCGCCTCGCGGGTCACCGGGGTGGACCCGGTGGACCGCTCGTCGGTGAGCTCACAGTTTGGCGTCGACACCCCGGTCCTGGCCACGAGCGATCGCTGGGTCAGGCATCTGGCGGGCACCGGTAAGCCTGAGATCGTCATCGAGACCGTCGGGCATCAGGTCGCCACGCTCAACCATGCCCTGGAAGCCACCGCGTTCGGAGGCACGGTGTTCTATTTCGGCGTGCCCGATGACGACAGCTATCCGATCAGCATGCGCACCATGCTCCGCAACAACCTCACCCTGAAATCTGGTGTCACCCTGGACCGCCAGCGCGTGCTGCGCCGGGCCGACGAGTTCGCCCGCGAGCACCCCGACCTGTTACCCAGCTATGTGACCCACACTTTCGGTTCGGACGATGTGCAGGCGGCGTTCGAACTCGCCTGCCGTCCGGTGCCCGAGCGCGTCAAGATCGCGATCACCCGATGAACCCCAGCAGACTGCAGGACGCGCTGGCGGCCAACGCACAGGTATGGGGCGGCTGGGTGGTGGGGCCGACGATCCTCGGCCCCGAGGAGTTCGCCGCGGCCGGCTATCACTATGTCGGATTCGACGTCCAGCATGGGTATCTCGACGATGCCGACGTGGCTCTGCTGTTGCGCCGGCTCGAGCATGTGTCGATCGCGACGGCGGTCCGGTTGCCCTCCACTGACCCCGCACCGATCGGCCGGGTGCTCGACGCGGGCGCCGACGCGGTGATCATCGCCATGGTGGAATCCGCCGAGCAGGCCGCCGCGGCAGTTGCGGCTACCCGGTACGCCCCGGCCGGGGTGCGCAGCTTCGGGCCGCTCCGGTCCGGTCTGGGACACGACACCGCCGAGTTGGAGGCTCGGGTGAGCGTGTTCGCGATGATCGAGACGGCGCGGGGCCTGGCCGCCGCCGAGGAGATCTGCGCGGAGCCCGGGCTCACCGGGATCTACGTCGGACCGGCGGACCTGGCCATCTCGATGGGATACCAACTCTCTGACGCCTGGACGAACCCCGAGGTGCGGGCGGCGATGATCGCGGTCCAAACCGCCGCGCGCGAGGCCGGACTGGTCACCGGAATCCATGCCGGGGCAGGCAAGCTCGGAAAGGCCGCGGCTGAATTGGGTTTCCAGATGGTCACGCTGGCCTCGGAATCTCAGGCGCTACGCCGCGGTGCCGCCGAGCACCTCAACGAAGCAACAGGAAATGCCGGTGGTCCGTCCACAACCGGGCACGCCGCGACCGGCACCGAACGAGGAGGCTACAACTGAACGCAGGAGCAGTGCCAAACGGCAACCGGGTCGCGTTGGTGACCGGTGCCGCACGCGGGCAGGGCGCGGCCATCGTGCGCCGGCTGGTGGCCGATGGCTACCGCGTGACGGCAACAGATCTGCTGATCGACGAACTAGCCTCCAGCACAGCTGAATTCGGTGACCAGGTGCTGGCCGCCCAGCTGGACGTAACCTCGGCCGATCAGTGGCAGGCCGCAGTGCAGGCCACCGTCGACCGGTTCGGTGGGCTCAACGCACTGGTCAACAATGCCGGTGTGCTGCACCGGGCTTCCATTGCCGAAGAAACGCCGGCCGGGTTCGAAACCTCCTGGCGCGTCAACTGTCTGGGCCCATTCCTGGGATTGCAGTCGGCCCTCGAGCCATTGCGGCAGGCTGATGGTGCTGCCGTGGTGAACACCTGCAGCACCGGCGCCGTCCGCCCGTTCCCGCACCACGCCGCGTACGGGTCATCCAAGTGGGCGCTGCGCGGGCTCACCCAGCTGGCCGCCGCCGAACTGGGCCGCGACGGGATCCGGGTCAACGCGGTGTTCCCCGGACCGGTCGAGACACCGATGCTCGACGAGTCGACCCAGCACCGGCTGGTGGACCGGGCGACGCTGGGCCGCCTGGGCACGCCGACCGAAATCGCCGACGCGGTGGCGTTTCTGCTGTCGGGTCAGGCGGCGTTCATCACCGGTTCCGAGCTCCTTGTCGACGGCGGCCAATGTCTGCAGATCGGATAGGTCGAATGTCGCGTTCACCCTCGGTGGGGATCATCGGGGCCGGGCCGGGCGGCCTGGCGCTCGGAATCTTCCTGAAAAAGGCAGGTTTCGACAATTTCACCATCTTCGACCGCGAAGACGGGGTCGGCGGGACATGGCGGATCAACACGTACCCGGGTCTGGCCTGTGACGTCAAATCGCATCTGTACTCGTATTCGTTCGAGCTCAATGCCGACTGGAGCCGGCTGTGGGCGGGGCAACCAGAGATCCTGGAGTACTTCGAGCGCTGCGCCGAGCGTTACCGGTTGGGTCCGCATCTCCACCTGAACACCGAGATCACCTCGGCGCAGTGGGACGCCGCCGCCAACAGCTGGGTGCTGACCACCGGGTCGGGTGCACAGCACCGATTCGACGTCGTGGTGTCGGCGATCGGCCTGTTCACCCAACCGCTGCAACCGGACCTACCGGCCGAGGAGCCTTTCACCGGCACCGTCATGCACACCGCGAACTGGGACCACAGCGTCGCGCTCGACGGCGCCAGGGTGGCCGTGCTCGGCACCGGATCGACTGCCTCCCAAGTAGTTCCGGAAATGGCAAAAATTGCCGAGAAGGTGTACTCGGTGCAGCGCTCGGCGACCTGGGTGCTGCCCAAACCCGACCGTCCGTACACCGAGCGGGAACGCTGGCTATTTGCCCATGTGCCGTTCGCAAAGAAGGTCTACCGGACCCGGCTGTGGCTGCGCAGTGAGTCCAACATCGCGGTCATCGAGAACGGCAGTGACAAGACGCAGGAGTTCAAGGCGCTCGCGCTCAACCTCCTCGAATCGACCGTGGACGACGAGGAACTACGCGCCAAACTGACCCCGGACCATCCGCTGGGGTGCAAGCGGCTGGTGTTCTCGCCGGATTTCATCGCGACCCTGACGAGATCCAACGTCGAGGTGGTGTCCAGTCCGGCCCGCGCGCTGCGGGCCCGGTCGCTGGTCACCGAGGACGGCCGGGAACTCGACGTCGATGTGGTGGTGTGCGCCACCGGTTATGCGGCCGCCGACTACCTCGGGCAGATCGAGGTGACCGGCGAAGGCGGGGTGTCGCTACACGACACGTGGAGTGACGGGGCATTCGCCTACCTGGGAATGACAGTGCCCGGCTTCCCCAACTTCTTCATGCTCTACGGGCCCAATACCAATGTCGGCTCCAACAGCGTCATCTTCATTCTGGAGGCGCAGGCCCGCTACGTGGTGCGAGCACTGAAACATCTTCGGCGCAAACGCAAGTCATATGTGGCGGTGCGGCCCAGTGCGATGGCCGCGTTTCTCGCCGACATCGACAGGTGGATGCAGGGCACAGTGTGGCTGACCCGGTGCAGCAGTTATTTCCGGGCCCCCAGCGGCAGGGTGGTCACCCAGTGGCCGCGCAGCGCCCGAGTCTTCTGGTCGATGACCCGCCGGTTCCGGTCCGCGGACTACACTTTCGAACCGCCCACCAATTACCCGGCCCCGGTCACCGCGGCCGCCGATCGGACGGACGGCTGAGCCATGGCCTGGCTGGAGCGCCTCGACCCCGCGTTGCACGGGTTTGCCGAGGCCCGGACCGATCTGACCACTGATCAGCTGGGCGTGGTGCGTACCTCGCTGGATCAGCGTCGCCGCGATGCTGCGCAGGTCCTGGACACCCCGGGTATTGAGATCGTCGGGGCCCGCGTCGCGCTCGGGCGGCGCACCATCGGAGTGCGCATCTATCGGGGTGGTCCGTCGCCGTCACCCGCGGTGGTCTACTGCCATTCCGGTGCCTTCGTCCTGGGCAACCTCGACACCGACCAGATCCAATGTGTGGAGTTGGCGCGGCGGGCCCGGTGCACGGTGATCGCGATGGACTACCGGTTGGCGCCCGAGTATCCGTATCCGGCCGGGTTCGACGATGCGATGGTGGTGCTCAACTGGGCGGCGTCGTTGGCCGGTGAGCTCGACATCGACGCGGGCCGCATCGCAGTGGCCGGCAGCAGCGCAGGCGGCGCGCTCGCCGCGCTGCTGGCGCAGCACGCCGCGGCCGGCTCGGCACCTCCGGTGGTGTTCCAGGCCCTGCACCAGCCGGTACTCGACGACCGTCCCACCCGATCCAAGCAGGAGTTCTCCGACACCCCGGGCTTCGACGGCCCGGCGACCGTAGCGATGTGGCGGCACTATGCGGGCGGCCGGGACGTACCGGAGACGGCCGTGCCCGCCCGGGCCGTGACCCTGACCGGTGTGGCGCCGGCATTGATCACGTGTTCGGAACTCGATCCGCTGCGCGATGAGGCACTCGACTATGCGCGCAGGCTGTTGACGGAGGGCGTTGCCACCGAACTGCATCTGTTTCCCGGGACGTGCCATGGATTCGATTCGTTGCTTCCCGAGTGGGAGGTCAGCCAGCAACTTTTCGCATTACAGGGCGCGGCGTTGCGTCGTGCCCTGCATGGATGATGCGGTAGCTGGTCAGCTCGACGGTGGTTGTGATCGACGTTGTGGGCAATAATGCAGGTCTGTTCTATCCGGATCTCGCACGGACAAATCGGTGCGGCCGGTGCGACGATGGCTGCGGCATGCCCAAGGGGTCAACCCGGGTACGTCGGGAGCGAGTGAGCGATTGAGAGGTAACTATGTCGGCCGACGACGACCGGCTCATGTACTCCGGAGACGCCAAGCACGCCAGGGAACCCCTGGCATACGGCGGACTTGACGCCCTGCTGGGACCGGTCGCGGCGCTGCCGAACGGACGGTCCCGGCACGGCGACGCCAGGGTATCGACCCCTCCCATCGTCTTGACCTCGAATTTCGCCGCTCCCCGCGAAGCGGAGATCACCACCAAACTCCCGCCGGTTCCGGGCCGCCCGATCAGTGGGTCGTCCTCAGCCGGCAGTTGGATCCTGGAACAGCCGTTCCCAGCGGCCGCACCCGGCGAACCGCGCGCCATCGACAATCTCTCCCGCGTCGGCGTGCGCTCTGCGGTCAAGATGCAGCCACGACGTGGCTGGCGGCGGGCGGTGTACGTCACCACCCGCCTCAACCTCGGGCTTTCCCGCGACGAACTGTATGAACTGGATCTCTACGCCAGGGTGCGCCGCACGGCGCGCGAGTCCCACCAGATCGGTGTCTTCGGCCTCAAGGGTGGCGTGGGAAAGACCACTGTCACCGTGGCGCTCGGATCGGTGCTGAGCGCGGTTCGTGGCGATCGGATCCTGGCTGTCGACGCCGACCCGGCCGGCGGCAACCTGGCCGACCGCGTCGGACGGCAGTCCGCGGCGACAGTGAGCGATCTCCTGGCCGCCAAGGACCTGTCGCGTTACAACGATGTCCGGGCCTACACCAGCATGAACGAGTCGAAGCTCGAGGTGCTGTCCAGCGATGAGTACAGCGGCGCCGGCCGGGCCTTCAACGATGCGGACTGGAACGCGGCGACGGCCGCTGTCTCCAAGCACTACAACCTGGTGCTGGCCGACTGCGCCGCCGACATGTTCGCCCCGGCGGGCCGGGGTGTGCTGTCGACGGTTTCGAGCGCGGTCATCGTGGCCAGCGCCTCGATCGACGGAGCCCGCCAGGCAGCGGTGACCATGGACTGGCTGCGGCACAACGGCTACCAGGATCTGCTGAACCGGTCCTGCGTCGTGGTCAACCATGTCGGGCCACGCAAACCCAACGTGAACACCGGTGACCTGGTGCATCAGTTCCAGAAGCATGTGGCCCCCGGCCGCGTGTTCGTGTTGCCGTGGGACAAGCACATCGCCGCGGGTACCGAGATCCATTTCGACCTGCTGCGGCCCGCGTTCCGGCGACGCACACTGCAACTGGCGGCGGCGCTTTCCGACGATTTCGAGGGCGGGGCGGCGCTAGCTTAATTCGCCGGTCAGAGTTCGCAACCGCACGCAGCCGACGTCCCGGTCGAGGGGAGTTCGGCGAGTACGTCCACGCGTGTCGTGTCGAAGCTAAGGAATCCCTGGATGGGTAGGGACTCCACAGGGGTGTCGGGGTAGCTCCATGCCACGTCGGCGATGACGGTGCCACCGACGACCGCCGACCAGTAGGTGGCGGTGCCCTTGTAGTTGCAGTACGACGTGGTCGAACTGGGTTGCAGGAGATCGGTGCGGACCAAGGTGGGGTCCACATACAGCCGCGGTTCCAATGCCGTCTCGAAGACGATCACCGTGTCGTCGGTGTCGACCAGAACGGTCTCGGCGGCCGTCACCCGCAGCCCGCGGCGGGTCGGCCGGCAGTCGATCCGGTGGTAGGGGTTCGGCGGGTAGTGCACGAGCTTGCGACCCTCTTCGAACCACGTGTCGACGGCATCCCAGGGCACCGCCACATATCCCGGTGCCTCGGCTACCGGCGCGTGCGGAAGGCTGCCGACCTCATCGCTGGGAAACGCATAACTGAGTGGGCGGCCGGCGCGGTGCACCATCAGGGCGTGTTCGGTGTCGAGTACGGCGACTGCGCCGCGGAAAGCTTGAATGCGCCGTGGATGCGGTTCGACGTAGACCGTGCCCTCAGCGAGCGGGGGCGTGAACCAACCGGCCGGTTGTGTACTCAACGGACCCCGCCCTGCGACGAGACTCATTGCAGCACCTCCATTTTGGCCGACCTGCTGGACGCGGGCGCGTCTGCTGGACGTAGCGGTGTCGGTTCGTGCGACCGATGGCTGCGTCCAGATAGAAGCTTTACAGATTCTCTTGAGAATGTCACGCTATTGGGCGAGGCGGGCTCACCGCAACACCCCCGTCGACAGTGCCGGCCGATCAGCCCCTTGGACCCGGATTGGATGCCTTTATGTCTCTGCAGTCAGGAATGTCCGCACAGTTGTCCGAGGTGCGCGGCGGCGGAAACGCGCTGGTCGCCGTCTCGGTCCCACACTCCCGGCCGCGGGTGCGCCCCGAGAAGGCGCTGCAGTACGAGTTGAACGTGGCGGCGGCCGATGTCGCCGGCCTGGTATCGGGCATTGGCGGATGGTTGTTCGACCGTGCGATGGCGGGGTGGCGCGTCAACATCGCCGCCGATGACTGCACGGACGAGCGGGCGCTCCGCATCCTCGGGCTGAAAGCCGTTGACCTCAACGGCCTGTGGCGGGCGGCCGGGGTGGACGCGGTTGCCATGACGGTGATCGACACCGATCGCCATGAATCCGATGACCTCGCCCTGCGCAACCCCGGCGACGACGTGGTCTATTTCGGGGAGCACGGTCCGGACCATCTCGGTGGGCCCGTGCACCGGGTGCAGTACCGGCCGAGCGCGGCGGCGCTGGCGTTCAAGGCCCACGCATTGGCGGTGGCCGGAGCGGATCCGGGGTCGGCCGGGCGCGCGGAGGCGCTGTTCCGGTGTGGGAGGTCCGCGGGCCTGCTCGACGCCGACCTGGTGCCGGTGTGTTGATGGCGGAACAGGCATCCGTCGCCGGTCTCCTCGAGGTGTTCGATGTGACGCCCGACGGGCCGGATCGGTTCGTGGGCGTCACCGGACCGGCCGGGACCGACGGCAGGCAGGTGGCCAAAGGTGCGCAAGCGCTGGGTCAGGCCATCGTCGCAGTGGCAAAGCGATTCCCGGACAAGATAATTCGTTCGGCGCATGCGGTCTTCACCAGGCCGGTCGAGATCGACTCGACTGTCGAGCTGTCAGTCAACGTGGTGCACGAGGGCCGGTCGGCGGCGACCGCGGTGGTGGCCGTCGCCCAGGATTCAGGGCTGTGCGCGACTGTGACGGTGTTGGCCGACGTGCCCGCTGGTGACGTCGTCAGTCACCACGCTTTGCGGCCCGACGTCGAGACGCCGGACGACGCCCACCCGGCCGGGCGGGCCATGGCCGGCCACGAGTTGCGCCTTGTCGACGTGGTCGACGTCAACAGCCCCGACGAAGTCGGGCCGCCCGAACTCTATGCCTGGCTGCGCTACGACCCCATCCCCGAACGCGACGACCTCGCCAAGGCGCTGCTGGCGTACTTCACCGGGCAACTCGGCATCTCGACCACCATGCGGCCACATCGTGGGGTTGGTACCGCACAGGCGCACGCCACGCTGTCCACAGCGGTGGTGTCGACGTCGGTCAGCTTCCACGAACCTGTGGAGTGGGATGGCTGGCTGCTCTACAGCCACGAGAGCACCGCGGCCGGACAGGGGATGTCGTATGTCCGCGGTCAGGTGCACACCGAGGACGGTGAGCTGCTGGCGTCATTCGCCCAGGAGGGGCTGATCCGTCCGATGCGAGCGGCGGATACGGCCATCGCGATGTCGGCCCGGTTGTAGGGCCGACGGGTGGGATGCGCGGCTAGCGGATCCAGCCGCGACGACGCAGCCAGATGTTGCGGACGACTGCCAGGAAGATGAACGCCGCGAACGTGATGAGGAACCAGTTCTCGACCTGTCCGATGTGGTTGCCGTGCATCATGACCAGCAGGAAGATCGCGGACAGGATGCCGCCGAGGTGGATCACCTTGATGTTCAGATCCGACCAGCCCCACGCTGCGGACGGCACTTCCTCGACGTCGACGCCGTTGTTGCGCTCCACTTCGGTGCTGGCCACGGTTGCTCCTCCGGATCGAACTGGCTTCTGGCTTGCGCACATTCTGGCATACGACGCTGTGTCGTACGCCGGCCACTCGGCATGAAACGAACTGGGAAGGTTGTCGATGCAGTTTTGGAGCGGTACGGCATTCATGGAAGTCGCCGACGCGTTGACGGTAGCGCCGTTTCTCGACGAGGCCGGATACCACGGCATGGTCTGCTCGGACCACATGATCTACCCGCGCGAACTGTCCTCGCCCTACCCGGATTCCCCGACCGGCAAGCCCCCCTGGGCGCCCGAGACCGGCTGGCCGGATTCCTGGGTTCTGATCGGGGCGATGGCGGCGCTCACGCGTCGGCTGCGCTTCTCCAACGCCATCTACGTGGCGCCGGCACGTCCGTTGCTCGAGGTTGCCAAACAGGTGGCGACGGCTGCGGTGATCTCCGGGGGGCGGGTGTCGCTCGGCGTGGGCGTCGGCTGGATGAGGGAGGAGTTCGAGCTCATGGGCCAGGATTTCGACACTCGCGGGAAACGGCTCGACGAGATGATCCCGGCCCTGCGCGAACTGTGGCGCGGCGGCTGGGTGTCGTACGAAGGCCGCTACTACTCGGTTCCCGAGATGATGATCGAACCGCACCCGCCGGCACCGGTGCCGATCCTGTGCGGCGGTGAATCCGAGGCGGCGCTGCGGCGCGCGGCCCGCACGTGCGACGGCTGGATCGGCTACGCGTACACCCTGGAGCAGGCCTCTCGATACACCGCCCGGCTGGCTGACCTTCGACGTGAATATGGGCGCGAGCGCGAGCCATTCGACATCATCCTGGCGCTGCTGGATCCGCCGTCGCCGGATCTGTACAAGCGAGCTGAGGATCTCGGCATCACCGCGGTGATGTGTGCGCCCTGGCTCTCAATGCCCAACGGCGCCACCGGCGTCGACCGGTTCCGGGGTCCCATCGAGCAATTCGCGGAAACCGTCATCGCAAAGGTCTGCTAGTCGGGGCCGCTCGGTCGGCGTCACTATGATCGCGCTAAACCGGTGTGGAGAGGGGGCTCATGAAACGCACGGTGATGCGCGTCGGCCAATCCGGCGCAGCCGGTGTCCTCATCGCCCTCGGGATCGGACTCGGCGCTTATAACGCCTGGTGGGTGGCGGTGTTGGTGTCAATCCCGCTCATCGTCGTGGGTCTTGCGATTGCACCCCGACCCTCCCGGACATCCGAGCTCGAGGTGTTCAGGGACCCGGCGCACCCGCAGGCGGTGCCGGTCCGTGTCGACGCACTCGCCCGCAGCAGCCTCACCGAGGACGACCTGCAGCCGACATTGGTGAGCGCGACGATCAGCCCGCCGCACGACACCGCGTATCAGGCGCGGTGGATCGCGTCGATGTCGCGCGGCAACTTCCGCTCACTGACAGAAAATCCGCTCACGGCGCTGCCGCCAGATGCACTCCCCGCGCGCGACGTTTCCCGTACGCCGGGCTTCGGCGATCACCCCGGCACCCGCGCCGTGGTCTATCCGGTGGTGACAGTGCTGGTGACGCTCGCGGTGCTGTTCGGGGTCGGCGATGCCTGGCACATCTCATTCGACCGGCCCGCATCGCCTGCGCCGCGTGCCGATACCGCGACCAAGTCGAAGAGCATGAACTTCAACGCCCGTCGTGACGGCATGGTGCGGGCGATCACCGAGCAGTTCGGCCCCGCCGCGTCCAACAATCTGCTCGATCTGCGCCTCACCGGCAGCGGCTCGGACTACGGCACGGTGCTCGACCCGACCAACGGTGACGCGACGATCGTCTACATCAACAACAGCGGAGACGCGTTCACCACACCCTCCGCGCAGGTTCTCCGCAAGGACAGCACCTTCACGGCCGCCGAGATCGCGGCGACCGATCTGGACGCGATCGCCGAAAAGATGGCCGAACACGCGGACGCTGCCGGGCGGCGGGGCGACCTGGAGATCGAAAGGTCGGGGCCCGGTGCTCCGGTGATTCTGACCGGCAAATTCGGTGGCAAGACGATCAACGGCCTCCCGGACGGCACGGTGGGCGAGATCTTCGACCCGGCCGATTTCACCGTGTCGTTCCAAAAAGCGCGAGACACCTTGGCGCTGGCCCGGATTGCGCCGACAGACCGCGTGCTGACGAACTTCGAGATCAGGGGCACGCATCGGGCCACACCGACCGCGCATCCGAGTGAACTGCAGAGCAGCGGCGGAGTGCTGCTGGATTTCGACACCGGAGACCGGTCCGGCCAGATCGTCATGGTGCCGGGGGAGTTGCCCGAGGTCGAGGACAAGTCCTACCACTCGGGAAGGCAGAAGTTCGCCTTCGACGACATCAGCCAAGAGGCTTTCGAATCCGTTCGCGCACAGGCGATGCAGCGGGGTGGCCTCGAACCGTATGAGCGCGAGGCCGTCGAGATCTGGATGACGGACCGGGAGATCGATCAGCATCGGCTGGCGATCCGGATCGAACTCGCGGGAGTGGATGCGGCAACCGGGACCTACTCGCTCACCGGCGAGTTCCTCGCGCCCGGCGCCATCTGAGCGTCAGCTCGACCGGGCCGCCGCCGGACTCAGCTCGGCCTGGCGGCCTCGATGGCCCGCCGTGTGACGCCTTCCAGTTGCGCGAGTTGCACTTTGGGTGGGTGTAGAACGCCACGGTCGACGAGTTTGGTGACGATGTCGCGGACGCGACCGTAGTACGTCGCCTGCTCGGCAGGTGTGGTGCTCGATGTGGCGTGGTTGTACAGCTTGAGTGCGGTATCCAGTTCAGCGCGTTCGGACGCATCGAGGTAGGACGTGCCGACCTTCTTCCCGTGCGATTCGCAGGCGATCCAGGCCCGGCGCAGGGTCACCACCGCCTGTTGGTAGGCGTCGGCCAGTCCACGGTTGCCCGGGTAGTGCTCGGTGCGCAATGCCTGGGCCTCGTCCAGGGCGACGTGGAACGTCTGCGTGGGTTCGACGGTCACGTCGGTGATCGCGGGATAGCGCAACAGCATCGCCGGGTCGAGTTCGTAGGCGCCGTACGCGCCGAGGATGTCGCTGTGACGCCGGGCGGCGTCTTCCCATAACCGCTGCGCCGCCTCGTCGGTTCCGGCGTCGGCGATCCGCGATCCCGAAACCGGCGGTTCTACCCCGGGTTCGGAGTCGGGCAACGTCGATTCCAAACGGCGGAGGATCTCGGCCGCCGCGGGATCGGACCCGACCACGGCCACCCGCCACTCCTCGCTGCCGGCGTCGGCGGCGAAGGTCAGTGTCAGGTACTTCTGGCCGCGCACCGTCAATAGCCGACCATCGGTCGTGGTGTCATCGGCCGGTCCCGCTTGACCCACCGCGATCAGCGACGACAGCGGGTAGCTGACGATCCCGTGGAACTCGTCACCGAGATAGACGGTGTCGTCATCGACCGTGATCAGTATCGCGCCCGGCTTCTCCAGCCGTCCATGGGCCACCGCGGCCAGTCCGGCAGCGATGAATATCGCCACGACGACCGCCGTGACCAGGCCAGACACTTCGGCGTAGCTCAGCGCCACCAGCGTGACCATCCCGGTCACCAGAGCAGTGCTCGACGCGACGGCGGACCTGCGGTGGCGGCGGGTCAGATACTCGGTCCGAGCAGTCACGGGGACCACCCGGGCGTCCTCGGCAGAGTTCATCCGCCCGAGCATACGGTCGCCTCGAGGTGACCGCCTCGCGCACACCGCATCCGGAGCCATCTCAGTCGGCACCCCGGAGGGCACCGCGGCTCGGCTCGAACTGAAGACCTACTCCGGCACCGTCGACAACGGGTTGCAGCCCTCGGACGGCCCGGTCGACGGAGACGAGAAATTCAGGGCTGCAGGCCCGCACCGGTGTGCTCTATGCCCAGGATTGCAGCCACATGCTGACCTGAATGCTCGGCATAACCGCCTCGGAGCCCCGGCCAGTCAGGTGGCGTACCGACCAGTATCCACTTAGGCCGGATCGAACCGGAACACCGTCAAACGCCCTGCCAGTGCCTCGAATTCGTCGGGTGTGCCGTCGACCACCAGGCCGCTGCGCTTGGCGAAGCCGACACCGACCGGAACCTTGACCGCGAACGCTCGCAGCACCGGACGCGACTGGTCCGGCGTGAGTTCGACGATCCTGACCGTCCGGGACCGTCGGCCTCGGGCGAGTGTTCCGGTATCGGCGGCGCGCGCATTGGCCGCCCAGTCCGAGCCGGGGTAGCCCGCCACCGTGTAGAGCCCGCCGTCGTGGTCGAACGGTGTCATCGGAGTGCTGCGCGGTTTGCCCGTCTTGCGGCCCGGAACGGTCAGCACCATCGCCGGCCCGGTCGGGATGCCGACGCGCTGCACTGCCATCATGAACTTGTTCATCGGCTTGAGCCAGCGCGGTGGGCGCGGCTCGGTCGTGTGCTCCGACATGTCTTGTCCTCCTCAGTTATTGGTGAAGAGCTCACCGTGGTCGGCTACCCAATCGCCGAACGGCGTGGCCGGCCTACCGAGAATCTTGTCCACCTCCTGGGTAACCAGTGCGGGCCGTTCGACCGTGTCGGCCAACAGGCCCATGTAGGCATCGGCGAACGCAGCCGGAAAGCCCAGATCGACGAACCGCTGCCGCGCCACGTCGGTGGGCACCTCGCGATAGTGCAGCGGCCGTCCCAGTACCCGCCCGATCGTGGCTACCAGTTCGGTGTTGGTCAGCGCATGCGGCCCCGTCAGCGGGATGCGCTGTCCCACAAGGTCGTCGGTGAGCAGCGCGACCGCGGCAACAGCGGAGATGTCGGCGTCGACGATCACCGCCGTGGATGCGCCGGCGTACGGTCCGCTCACCACATCGCCGGCCCGGATCTGCGCCGACCACATGCCGGCGAAGTTGGATGCGAACACCGTGGGGCGCAGGCTGACCCACTCCAGGCCGGAAGCCACGGCCAGCTCCTCGACTTCGCGGTTGCGGTCACCGCGCACACGTGACGGTTGCCGGGAGTCGTCGTCATCGGCGTTGATCGCCGACAATGCGACGAGGCGTTGCACCCCGGCGGCGCGGGCCAGTTCGACTGTCGCGGCGAGTTCCTGCCCCAGGGCCCGGGAATTGAGTAAGACCGCCGATGCGCCTGCCATACCTTCGGCAGCAGATCGCACCGCTTCGACACCGGGCGGGAACCCGGCGGCGTCCGGATCGCGGGTGACGGCGCGCACGCGGGCACCGGCATGGACGAGTTCGGAGACGAGCGGGCGGCCGACGTTGCCGGTTGCGCCCGTGACGAGAATTGTGTTCATGCGATCAAGGACGGGGCGGCCGTCCAAAAAGTTACAACAGAAGTCGGATCGGAGATCCGGTAACTTTCCGGACCCCGGATTCGTCGTACACACATGAACAGATCTGTCCGTCTCGAGGCGGCGTGGCGCGACCATCACCCATATCTGGTCAACCTCGCCTACCGGATGCTGGGCGACATCGGCGACGCCGAAGACGTCGCACAAGAGGCATTTCTTCGGCTGGCCCGCGCCGACCAGGAACACCTCGATGATGTCCGGGCCTGGTTGACCGTGGTGGCCGGCCGGCTGTCGCTGGATGTCCTGCGGTCCGCGCGGGCCCGATTCGAACGCCCCGACGGCTCCGCCGCACTCGACACCACCGCGGCTGTCGGCTCCGACCCGGCAGACCGCGTCACGCTCGACGACCAGGTCGGCTCGGCGCTGCTGGCGGTGCTCACCCGGCTCAGTCCCGGCGAGCGCGTCGCATTCGTACTGCACGACATCTTCCGGATCCCGTTCGACGACATCGCCGACACGGTGGGACGCCCGGTCGGAACGTGCCGCCAGTTGGCGCGTCGGGCCCGGACGAAGGTGACCGGCGCCGCGCCGACGCTGGACGAGGTCAGTGCCGACGAGCACCGGCAGGTCACCGATGCGTTCATCACCGCGTGTGCCAACGGTGACGTGGAGGCGTTGGCCTCGGTGCTCGACGCGAGTGTCTGGGGTGTCGGCACCGTGCTCACCGACCCGGCCCTCCGTCAGGTCAACCACGGCCGCAGGGAAGTCGCGACAAACCTGCTCCGCTACCTCGGGCCGGGGGCGACGGTGGTGTGCGCGGCCGAGCCTGTGCTGCTGGCCTACGACCGGCACCGGCTGTTCGCCGTCGTGGTGCTGACCATCCGCGACGGGCTGGTGCTCAAGATCGAGGCCACCGCCGATCCGTCGGCCCGGATGCATTAGGGGACGCCGGTCACAGCGCGGCACAATGGACTGGTGAGCGATTCCCCAGCGCGGCAGCGCGTGCTGATCCTCGGAAGCACCGGATCCATCGGTACGCAGGCGCTCGACGTCATCGCAGCCAATCCGGACCGGTTCGAGGTCGTCGGCCTGGCTGCCGGTGGGGGTAACCCCGACCTGCTCGCCGCCCAGCGCGCCGCGACCGGCGTCACCAACATCGCAGTGGCCGACGCGGCCGCCGCGGAGAAGGTCGGCGACGTCACCTATGCCGGGCCCGACGCGGCCACCCGGCTGGTCGAGAACACTGAGGCCGATGTGGTGCTCAACGCGCTGGTCGGGGCACTGGGGCTGGCGCCCACGCTGGCCGCCCTGGCCACCGGTGCGCGCCTGGCTCTGGCCAACAAGGAGTCACTGGTCGCCGGGGGGCCGCTGGTGCTCAAGGCCGCCGCACCCGGGCAGATCGTCCCGGTGGATTCCGAACATTCCGCCATGGCCCAGTGCCTGCGCGGCGGCACGGCCGACGAGGTCGCCAAGATCGTGCTCACCGCGTCCGGCGGTCCGTTCCTCGGATGGTCGGCCGCTGACCTGGAATCGGTCACCCCGGAGCAGGCCGGCAAGCATCCGACCTGGTCGATGGGCCCAATGAACACGCTGAACTCGGCGACCCTGATCAACAAGGGCCTGGAGTTGATCGAAACCCATCTCCTGTTCGGCATCGACTACGAGCGCATCGAGGTCGTGGTCCATCCGCAGTCGATCGTGCACTCGATGGCCACCTTCACCGACGGCTCGACCCTGGCTCAGGCCAGCCCGCCGGACATGAAACTGCCGATCGCGCTGGCGCTGGGCTGGCCCGAGCGGGTTGCCGGCGCGGCCCTGGCCTGTGACTTCACCACGGCCTCGACCTGGGAGTTTCTCCCTCTGGACAACGAGGTGTTCCCGGCGGTGAATCTGGCGCGGGCGGCCGGAACGCGCGGCGGCTGCCTGACGGCGGTGTACAACGCGGCCAACGAGGAGTCAGCGGAAGCCTTCCTTCAGGGTCGGATCCCGTTCCCGGCGATCGTCGACACCGTCGGTGACGTGTTGCACGCTGCCGACCAGTGGGCTGCCGAACCCGCTACCGTGGAAGAAGTACTCGACGCGCAGCGGTGGGCCAGAGAAAAGGCAGGGACGGCCATCGACACGCGCTTCGGGCAGAAATCCACGAGAAAAGGGCTCGTCACCAAATGATGTTCGCTATCGGCGTCGCGCTGTTCGCGCTGGCCATCCTGATTTCGGTGGCCCTGCACGAATGTGGCCACATGTGGGTGGCGCGCGCCACCGGGATGAAAGTCCGCCGCTACTTCGTGGGTTTCGGCCCGACATTGTGGTCGACGCGTCGCCCCAACAAACTCGGGGACACCGAGTACGGCATCAAAGCCATCCCACTGGGCGGATTCTGCGATATCGCGGGTATGACCTCGGTCGATGAGATCGCGCCGGAAGACCGGCCTTATGCGATGTACAAGCAGAAGGTGTGGAAGCGCGTCGCGGTGCTGTTCGCCGGGCCCGCGATGAACTTCATCATCGGCCTGGTGCTCCTGTACGCCATCGCGATCATGTGGGGCCTGCCCAACATCACCGCGCCCACCAGCGCAGTGGTTGGCGAAACCGGTTGTGTGGCAGCACAAGTGAGCCTCGACAAGATGGGGGAGTGCACTGGGTCCGGGCCTGCGGCGCAGGCCGGCATCCGAGCCGGCGACGAAGTCGTCAAGGTCGGTGACACCAAGGTCTCCGATTTCTCCTCGATGGCCGCCGCGATCCGCAAGCTCGACGGCCCGGTGAACATCGAACTCAAGCGTGACGGCCAGACCATCAACACCGTTGTCGATGTGACCCAGACGCAGCGGTTCACCAGCGCGGACGCGAAGGCTCCCGTCACTGTCGGCGCGATCGGCGTCAGTGCGGTCCCGGTTCAGCCGCCGACGCCGTACAGTCCCGTCGCCGCCGTACCCGCGACGATCTCCTTCACCGGTGACATGGCGGTCGAACTGGGTAAGTCGCTGGCCAAGATCCCCACCAAGATCGGTGCCCTGGTAGAGGCCATCGGTGGCAGTGAGCGCGACAAGGAAACCCCGATCAGCGTGGTCGGTGCGAGCATCATCGGCGGCGAGACGGTCGAGGCCGGGCTGTGGGTGGCGTTCTGGTTCTTCCTGGCGCAGTTGAACTTTGTCCTCGGCGCGATCAACCTGGTGCCGCTGCTGCCGTTCGACGGCGGCCACATCGCGGTGGCGACGTACGAGAAGATCCGCAACATGTTCCGGGCGGCCCGCGGCAAAGTGGCCGCAGGCCCGGTCAACTACCTCAAACTCATGCCCGCCACATATGCGGTGTTGCTGGTAGTGGTCAGCTACATGCTGCTGACCGTGACCGCAGACCTGGTCAACCCACTCAGCATTTTCCAGTAGGAGATCCCACAACATGACGTCCATCGGTTTGGGAATGCCCGCACCCCCGGCGCCGACGCTGGCGCCGCGGCGCAAGACCCGGCAGCTCGACGTGGGCGGTGTCGGCATCGGCAGCGAGCACCCGATTGCCGTGCAGTCCATGTGCACCACCAAGACTCACGACGTCAACGCCACGCTGCAGCAGATCGCGGAGCTGACCGCGTCGGGCTGCGACATCGTGCGGGTGGCCTGCCCCCGGCAGGAGGACGCCGATGCGCTCGCCGAGATCGCCCGGCACAGCCAGATCCCGGTGATCGCCGACATCCACTTCCAGCCCAAGTACATCTTCGCCGCGATCGACGCCGGCTGTGCGGCCGTGCGCGTCAACCCCGGCAACATCAAAGAGTTCGACGGCCGGGTCAAAGAGGTGGCCAAGGCCGCGGGTGACGCGGGCATCCCGATCCGGATCGGCGTCAACGCCGGCTCGCTGGATCCACGGTTGATGCAGAAGTACGGCAAGGCCACCCCCGAGGCGCTGGTCGAATCCGCGCTGTGGGAGGCGTCGCTGTTCGAGGAGCACGGCTACGGCGACATCAAGATCAGCGTCAAGCACAATGATCCCGTGATCATGGTCGAGGCGTACCGCCAGCTGGCCGCCCAGTGTGACTACCCGCTGCACCTCGGTGTCACCGAAGCCGGGCCGGCGTTCCAGGGCACCATCAAGTCCGCGGTCGCGTTCGGCGCATTGCTGTCGCAGGGCATCGGCGACACCATCCGGGTGTCCTTGTCTGCGCCGCCGGCCGAAGAGGTCAAGGTGGGCAATCAGATCCTGGAGTCGCTGAACCTGCGGCCGCGTGGTCTGGAGATCGTGTCCTGCCCGTCGTGCGGGCGGGCGCAGGTCGACGTGTACACGCTGGCCAACGCGGTGAGTGCGGGCCTGGACGGGCTCGACGTGCCACTGCGGGTCGCCGTGATGGGCTGTGTGGTCAACGGTCCGGGTGAGGCCCGCGAGGCCGATCTCGGGGTTGCCTCCGGCAACGGCAAGGGCCAGATTTTCGTCAAGGGTGAGGTCATCAAGACCGTGCCCGAGGCGCAGATCGTCGAGACTCTGATCGAAGAGGCGATGCGCCTGGCGTCCGAAATGGGCACGGAGGCGGGTTCAGATGATGCCAGCGGTTCGCCAGTGGTGACCGTAAGCTGATAGCGACCCTGTGAGCGGGGTCACCCAGCCTTGGCTTGAGCAGAGGGAATCGCCAATGTCGGCACCGCCGCTGTTCCGACTCGTCGATGAGCGACGGGTTTCCGTGGTGCGCGACGCCACCCCCTGCCTGCAGGTGTTCGACGAGGACCCGGTGGGGTCCTGCATGGTTGCCGCACGCGTCGCCGAGTTCGGTGTCGAACATGGCGCGATCGGCGGGGAGCTGTGGACACGGCGCGGTGTCACCGAGTCGCTGTGTTACGCCGGGCCCAATCTGATTCCGTTGCGTGGTGACGCCGAGGACCTCAAGGCGTTCTCGGACAAGGCGATGAGCACCGCGCGTCGGTGCTCATCGCTGGTCGGCCGTGCCGAGTTGGTGATGCCCATGTGGCGGCGGCTGGAATCGGTGTGGGGTACCGCCCGTGACGTCCGTGAGCAACAGCCGTTGATGGCGCTGAACTCGATGCCGCACTGCATGATCGACCCGGCGGTCCGCCCGGTGCGGATGGAGGAGCTCGACACCTATTTGGTGGCGGCGATCGACATGTTCATCGGCGAGGTCGGCGTCGACCCGCGGCTCGGGGACGGCGGCCGTGGTTACCGTCGCCGCATTGCCAGCCTGATCGCCGCGGGACGGGCGTGGGCCCGATTCGAGCGCGGCGAGGTGGTGTTCAAGGCCGAGGTCGGGTCACAGTCGCCTTCGGTCGGCCAGATCCAGGGAGTGTGGGTGCATCCGGAGTGGCGCGGCCACGGGCTCGGCACCTCGGGGACCGCGGCGCTGGCGACCGCCGTGGTGGCCTCGGGCCGCATCGCGAGCCTGTACGTCAACAGCTACAACACGGTGGCCAGGGCGACCTACGCCCGCATCGGATTCGAGCAGGTCGGCACGTTCGCCACCATCTTGCTGGACTGAGCGCTTTCGGGTCGGTGTCACCGCTGTGCGGCGGCCTGTGCCAGCACGTCATCGACCGACCATTGATCGTCGGCATGTGTGCCGTATTTGGCCGCAAGCACCACGCCGTCCGGCCCGATCAGGAAATCCGCGGGTAGCCCGAGCCGCCCTCCGGCCTGCCTACCGGCGGGGGCCCGGAATCGGCCGCGCAGTGCCAGGACGCTGCCCCGGATGATCGCCGGCCAGCTGCGGGGGTCGAGCAGGGCGCGGGGGCTGGATTTGACACCGAACTGTCGGCGGTGGCACGCGGCATGCAACCCGATGAGGAGTTCCGGCGCGGCCTCGAAATCCTGTTGAGTGCCCTGGACATGTGAAGCGGGCAACCGGCCGGTCTCACCACAGTGTCGGTTCGGTATCGGTGCGCCTCCGACGAAACCGGCATCCACGTTCATACCATCAGCCTCAATGGCAACTCAAACATCATCAGTCACACGGACCGCAGGCCTGTTGACGGTCATCGCGGTCCTCGGGGCAACGGCGCTCAGTGCCTGCACCCCGCGGCCCGACGGGCCTGAGCCCGCCGCCGAACAGTTCTTCGCGGCACTGGCCACTGGTGACACCGCCGGCGCAGCGGTGCTGGCCGACCGGCCCGACGACGCCAAGACCGCTCTCGGTGAAGCGTGGAACGGATTGCAGGCCACCGGACTGGACGCGCAGATCCTGGGTTCGAAGTACGCCGGGGATACCGGCAGCGTCACCTACCGCTACACGTGGCACCTGCCGAAGAACCGCACTTGGACCTACGACGGACAGCTCAACATGATCCGCGAGGAGGGCCGGTGGGAGGTGCGCTGGAGCGCCACCGGACTGCACCCGAGGCTGGGTGAGCACCAGACCTTCGCGCTGCGGGCCGACGCACCACGACGGGCATCGGTCAACGAGCGTGGCGGTACCGATGTGCTGGTCCCCGGCTACATCTATGCCTACGCACTCGACGCCAGGGCGGCCGGTACCGCGCTGATGCCGACGTCCCGGGCGGTCGCCGACGCGCTGCGGGGATTCGACCCCGCCCTGGGCGACCCCCAGCGACTCGCTGAGCAGGCCAGCGCGTCCGCGCAGCCGATGAGCCTGATCACACTGAGGCAAGCTGACAACGACCGGATCGCGCCCGCCATCGGCCGGCTACCCGGTGTCGTCGTCACCCCACAGCCTGAAATGCTGCCCACCGACGAAACTTTCGCCCCGGCGATCGTCAACGAGGTCAAGAAGTCGGTGGCCGACCAGCTCGACGGGCAGCCGGGCTGGCGGGTGGTCACGGTCAACCAGAACGGCGTCGACGTCGACGTGCTCAACGAGGTGGCCGGCGATCCGGCACCGTCGATCACCATCAGCCTGGACCGCGCTGTGCAGGACGCGGCGCAGAACGCGGTCAACACCACGGGCAAGCAGGCGATGATCGTCGCGATCAAACCGTCCACGGGCGAGATCCTGGCGGTCGCGCAGAACGGGGCTGCCGACGCCGTCGGACCGCTCGCCACCATGGGGCAGTTCCCGCCCGGTTCGACCTTCAAGATGATCACCGCGGGGGCGGCCATCGAGCGTGACATGGCAACGCCCAACACCCTGTTGGGGTGCCCCGGCACACTCGACATCGGGCACCGGACCGTCACCAACTACGACGCATTCGATCTCGGCACGGTGCCGATGTCACGGGCATTCGCCAACTCGTGCAACACCACCTTCGGTGAACTGGCCAGCCGGATGCCTCCACGCGGTCTCACCCAGGCCGCCGCCCGTTACGGCATCGGCACCGACTATCAGGTGGGCGGCATCGACACGCTGACCGGTTCGGTGCCGCCGACGGTGGACCTGGCCGAGCGCACCGAGGATGGCTTCGGCCAGGGCAAGGTGCTGGTCAGCCCATTCGGCATGGCGCTGGCGGCCGCGACTGTCGCGGCGGGCAGGACGCCGGTGCCGCAACTCATCGAGGGGCGCCAGACCATGGTCGACCGCGCGGGTGCCCCGATCAGCCCGAAGATGATCGACGGATTGCGGCCGATGATGCGACTCGTGGTGACCAATGGGACGGCCAAGGACCTCAATGGGCTCGGCGATGTGCACGGCAAGACCGGTGAGGCCGAATTCATGGGTGGCTCGCACTCCTGGTTCGCCGGATACCGCGGGGACATGGCGTTCGCGGCGCTGATCGTCGGCGGCGGCAGTTCGGAGTACGCGGTGCGGATGTGCAAGACCATGTTCGATGGCCTGCCCCCCGCCTACCTGGCCTGAACGGCGGTACCGTTGAACCTGCCATGACAGGGATCAATGAACAGTCCGTGGACCTGCGCGTCTCCGATGCCGATCGCAACGGGACGATGCGGAGACTGCACAACGCCGTCGCGCTCGGCCTGATCGACATTGCCGAGTTCGAGGAACGTTCGGCCATGGTGTCGCAGGCTCGGCTGCACGCAGACCTCGATGCGTTGGTGGGGGATCTGCCGGGGCCCGGGGCGATCGTCACCACCGCCACCGACCGCGTCGAGTTGCGTGGTGTGCTCGGTTCGCTGAAACGCCAGGGCGAATGGACGGTCCCGACCCGCCTGGCATTGGTTCGCCGGATGGGTTCGGTCGAGCTGGACCTGACCCGGGCCCGGTTCGCCGGACCGATGGTGGTCATCGAGCTGGATATGAAATTCGGGTCCCTCGAGATCCGGCTGCCCGAGGCGGCCAGCGCATCGATCGACGATGTCGAGGTGATCGTGGGCAGCGCCGACGATCACCGCCGCGACGCGCCGGCCGACGGCACCCCACACATCATTCTCACCGGCAAAGTGGTGTGCGGTTCAGTGGATATCCGTGGGCCGCGCCGGAACTGGAAGCTGATGCTGCGCCGGACCTGAGGTCAACGCGGCTCAAGCACCGCGAACGTCAGCGTCGCCCGAGCGGCGAGCCGATCCCGGGTGACGTCGGTGACATCGACCGACGTCACGATGAGCCGTTTGCCGGCTCGCACCACCTTCGCCTCCGCGCGGGCCGTGCCCATGATCGGGGCCAGGAAGTGGATGTTGAGGTCGGCGGTCGTCACGTCATAACCGACACCGCTGGAATTGCCGGCCAGCATGCCTGCGGCGATATCGATCAGGGTGGCCACCAGCCCGCCCTGCAGGGCGCCGCGGACGTTGGCGAGGTCGGGCCGGTTGTCCATCTCCAGCACCAGGCGGTCAGCGGTCGACTCCACCTCGCGGTAATCGAGTAGTTGCAGCACATGAACGGTTTCGGTCATCGCCGTGCCTCAATCATCCCCGTACGGTAACACCATTACCGGTTCCTGAGAGGGGCGCTCTCGGTGGGCTGACGATTAAGCTGTCCACATGCCAGTTCGTACCGCCCTGCGCCCCGGCGTGCAGTCACCGACCCTGCCGGTTCCCAAGTCGATCCCGCGGCCGGAGTACGCGTGGAAGTCGACGGTGCAGGAAGGCAGCGAACCCTGGGTGCAGACGCCCGAGGTGATCGAGAAGATGCGCGTCGCGGGACGGATCGCGGCGGCCGCCCTGGCCGAGGCCGGCAAGGCCGTGGCGCCCGGCGTCACCACCGATGAGCTGGACCGTATCGCCCACGACTACATGATCGATCACGGCGCCTATCCATCGACGTTGGGCTACAAGGCATTTCCCAAATCCTGCTGCACCTCGCTGAATGAGGTGATCTGCCACGGCATCCCGGACTCGACGGTGATCGAAGACGGTGACATCGTGAACATCGACGTGACCGCCTATATCGACGGCGTGCACGGCGATACCAATGCCACCTTCCTGGCCGGCGACGTCTCTGAGGAAAACCGACTGCTCGTCGAGCGCACCCACGAGGCGACCATGCGTGCCATCAAGGCCGTCAAGCCCGGGCGGGCACTGTCGATCGTCGGCCGGGTGATCGAGGCCTACGCAAACCGGTTCGGCTACAACGTTGTTCGTGACTTCACGGGGCACGGCATCGGCACGACGTTCCACAACGGGCTGGTGGTGCTGCACTACGATCAGCCTGCCGTCGAGACCGTGCTGGAACCGGGCATGACCTTCACCATCGAACCGATGATCAACCTCGGATCGCTGGACTACGAGATCTGGGACGACGACTGGACCGTGGTGACGAAGGACGGCAAGTGGACCGCGCAGTTCGAGCACACCCTGGTGGTCACCGAGGACGGCGCCGAGATCCTCACGCTGCCGTGAGACCCCCTTCGCGAGCAGACGTGAAAGTACCCGACATGCCCGGAATTCGGGTACCTGCGTGTCTGCTCGCGCGGGAAAAGTGAGCGGGGCGCTGCTCGTCGCCGGCACCACCTCGGATGCCGGCAAGTCGATGGTCGTGGCCGGGCTGTGCCGGTTGTTGGCCCGCAGGGGTCTGTCCGTGGCGCCGTTCAAGGCGCAGAACATGTCGAACAACTCGGCGGTCACCGTCGACGGCGGCGAGATCGGCCGCGCCCAGGCGATGCAGGCCAGGGCCGCGGGGCTGGCGCCCAGCACCCGATTCAACCCCATCCTGCTCAAGCCCGGCGGGGACCGCACGTCGCAGCTGGTGGTTCGCGGCCAAGTGGCCGGAACCGTGGCCGCGGGCGACTACTTCACCCACCGGGACCGGCTCGCCGTGGTCGTCGCTGACGAATTGGCGTCGCTCCGATCCGAATTCGACGTGGTGATCTGTGAAGGGGCCGGCTCACCGGCCGAGATCAACTTGCGTGCCACGGACCTGGCCAACATGGGACTGGCCCGCGCGGCGGACCTGCCGGTCATCGTGGTGGGCGACATCGACCGCGGCGGGCTGCTGGCCCACCTGCACGGCACCGTGGCCGTCCTGGCCCCCGAGGATCAAGCGCTCATCGCGGGATTCGTCGTCAACAAGTTCCGCGGTGACCCGGCCCTACTCGAACCCGGCCTGCGTCAGCTGCTCGAGCTGACCGGTCGCCCGACCTATGGTGTGATCCCGTTTGATGACGGAATCTGGCTCGACACCGAGGATTCGGTGTCGGTCCGGCCTGGCGGCATGGTGGGCGCACCGCAGCCGCCCCGTGGGGCGCAGACGCTCACCGTCGCCGCGATCAGGCTGCCGCGCATCTCCAACTCGACCGACATCGAGGCCCTGGCCTGCGAACCGGGTGTCGCGGTGCGGTGGGTCGCCGATGCCGCCGACCTCGCCGGCGTCGACCTGGTGGTGATCCCCGGCAGCAAGGCCACCGTCAGCGACCTGGCCTGGCTGCGGCAACGCGGCCTGGCCGAGGCCATCCTGGCGCACGCCGCGCAGGGACGGCCCGTGCTCGGTGTGTGTGGCGGGTTCCAGATGCTGTGCCGTCGTATCGACGACGCCGTCGAGGCTGGAGCGGCCGCAGCCGTATCCGTTGAGGGGTTGGGCCTACTCGACGCCGACATCGAGTTCGCGCCCTCGAAGACCGTGCGGCACCGGGAGAAACCCTTGTGGGGCTATGAGATTCATCATGGGCAGGTGACCCGCACGGCGGCAGAGGACTGGCTCGGCGTCGGGCTGCGCCGTGGCGCGGTCTACGGCACCCACTGGCACGGCCTGCTCGACAACGACCATCTGCGCCGCGCCTGGCTCACCGAGATCGCCCTCAGCGCCGGCCGAACCGGGTTCGTGGTTGCCGACGACATCGACGTACCGGGCCGGCGTGACGCTCAGCTGGATCTGATGGCCGACCTGCTGGCCGCCCATCTCGACATCGAGGCCGTGATGGACCTGGTGCAGCACGGGCCGCCGCCGCGACCCACCATGAGCACTGCGCTCCTCGGTCCACCTCGGTAACCTGGGCAGATGATTCGGTGCCATCGTTGGGTGGCAGCTTCAGTCGGGCTGGCCGCCCTGGTGACGGTGGCCGGCTGCGCGCCCGTGGTCGTCGGGTCGCCCACCTGGCCCGGCGCCACGCTGGAGAAGGTGTTGCTGACGCCCGCCGACTTCCCGCCCGGCGTGCAGGTCGATCGGGTCACCGATGAGGGTGCCGGTCCGGGTGGATCGGGTGGACCGCCGCCGATGTTGTCCACCCCGGAGGGCTGCAGTGACGGGCTGACCAGGGTGATCGCCGAATCCGCCGAGCGGGGCCCGGGCAGTGCCGCGCAGATCATCGCTGCCTACGACGGAGCGCGCATGGTGCTGACCGTGCTGACCTCGCCACTGCCGTTGGACCGCCTGGCGGCCACGGCGCAGCGATGCGCAGAGTTCTCCACCTACTTCGATCCGTCGGAGCGCGGCATCCCGATGACCACCACCAAGCTCGCCGCGCCGCGTGCGTCGGCGCTGGCGTATCGGCAGACTATGCGGCTGGGCGCGAGTGAGCAGAGCATCTTCTTCGCCTTCGAAAACGTCGGCAACTGGGCAGTTTTCGGCATCGCGTTCCCCACCCCGGATCCGTCGATCGTCGCCAAAGGTGTATTGCCCCAGACGTTTCTGGACGTTTTCGGCATCCAGGCCCAGCGCATGGACGCAGGCTGACGCAGGCGTCAAGACAATGTTGATTTCGGCCCGCTCGTCGCTACTGGACGGTAGTTTGACCGAATGCTTACCACCGTCGCGACGATCGACGGATTCACCACGCCCGTCGATGTCTCGGGACCCGAGAAGGGTTCCGTCGTGGTGGTGCTGAGCGCCGGCCATCACGGCCCGGCTGCCTACGAGCCGATCTGCCGACGGTTGCACACCGCATCACTGCGCACGGTGATCATCGGTCCCGATCCACGGCTGACCGCCAAGTCCGTGGTCGGCATTCTCGATTCGTTGGACATCAAATGGGCGCTGCTGGTCGGCGACCGACTCGGAGGAGAACTCGCCTGGCCGCTGGCTGCGACGCGGTTGGACAAGTTCACCGGCCTGGTCGTGGTGGATCGCGGTCACCCGCGGGTCGCCGACGCTACCGGCGTGATCCGCGACGACGAATGCCCGCCCGTGGAGATGAACACCACCGTGCTGGTCAGTACCCCCGCGGCCCGCGCCGTGGCCAAGGCCAGTCAGCGGTATGTCTATGGCGACTTCCGCCTGGTGGAGATGCCGGGCCGACGCAGTGCCGTCGACTCCACGGCACAGCTGGCGGCCGAGATCGTGCTGCGCACCAGTAGTTGGTAGAACTGCAGCTGCCTTCGCGCGAGCGCTCAGTCAGCCGCCTCGGTGTTGTCGGGTCGGCGGCCTGCCTTCGCGCAAGCGCTCAGTCAGCCGCCTCCGAAGGCGTCCAGGCTTGCGGCAAACCGGGCTGCTGCGGGAACAGGAAATCCACAAACGCCGCCGCCGCGGGCTGGGGCTCGTGATTGGCCAGCCCGGGGCGTTCGTTGGCCTCGATGAACACGTACTCGCGGCCCGTCACATCGGGCACCAGCAGGTCGATCCCCGTCACCGGAATACCGATGGCCTCTGCCGCTGCGACGCCGACGCGGCACAGCTCGGGATTCACCTCCGCGGTGACGTCGTGAATCGTCCCACCCTGATGCAGATTTGCCGTCTTCCGCACGCGCAGCCGCACGCCCTCGGGCAGCACATCGTCGAATGACCAGCCGGCCTCGGCGACGGTGCCCACCGTGACGTCGTCGATCGGGATGCGCGATTCCCCGCCGGTTGCGGCGGCCCGCCGGCGCGATTGCGTCTCGATGAGCTCACGCACCGTGTGTTTTCCGGTGCCGATCACCTCGGCGGGCTTGCGGATCGCCGAAGCCACCACCTTGCCGTCGATCACCACCAGCCGAAGATCGTCACCGGCGGCGCGCTGCTCGATCAGCACCTCCGGATACTGCTCGCGGGCCCGGTGCAGCGCCGCGTCCAACTCCTCGCTGCCGTCCACCCCCACGGTGATGCCCTTGCCCTGCTCGCCGCGCGTGGGCTTGACCACCACGTCGCCCACCTCGGCCAGAAACGCATGGTCCTCACTGTCGAAGGAGGCCAGGCGGCCCTTGGGTACCGAGATGCCGGCATCCGAGACGATCCGCCTGGTCTGGCGCTTGTCGTCGCATCGGGCCATGGCCACCGCAGACGTGAACTCCGAGAGAGACTCTCGGGTGATGACGCTGCGCCCACCGTGCGACAGCCGCATCTCACCGGCGCCCGCGTCGAGCACCTCGACGCGGATGCCGCGACGCATCGCCTCATCGGCGATGATGCGCGCGTATGGATTCAGATCGTCGACCGTTTCCGGCGGATGGGTGAACAGCGGTTCGTTGATCGCGTTCTTGCGTTTGACGGCCAGCACCGGGACCCGATGGAAACCCAGCTTCTCGTAGAGTGCGATCGCCGCGGAATTGTCATGGGCCACAGACAGATCCAGGTACGCCCGGCCGCGTTCGAGGAAGATGCCGGCGAGGGTGCGGGTCAACGCATCGCCGACGCCGGGCAGCCCGGCTGCCGGGTCGACCGCCAGGCTCCACAGGCTTGACCCGTCCTCCGGATCGTCGAACAACCGCTTGTGGTCGATGCCGGTGACCGTTCCCACCACACTGCCGTCGTCGTCGCGTACCGCCACCAGGTAGACCACCGCCGGGTTCAGGGTGTGGTTGTGCCAGATGACGTCGACCGGTGCGGGCACCATCCCGCACCGCACGTACACCCGGTTCATCGCATCGGCGTCCATCGGGGTCTGCAGTGTGCGCACGGTGAAGCCGATAGGCTTGGCGGCGGTGAGTTCGCCGGTGAACCGCAGCCGGTAGGTGTGGCTCGGATCGATGAACAGCTCGGCGGGGGACCGGGCGACCAGTACATGGGACTCGCGGGCGTAGATACAGATGTCCCGTCGGCCAGGCCCCTCCTGCTGCAACACCCCGGCGAGTTGTTCGGGATCGGCGAACGTCTGCCCGAAAATCAGTCGGCCCCAGCCCAGTTCGAGTACCACATTCTCGGCCATCGCATCGACCAGATGCTGTGGCGAGGCATCGTGGAGGCCTAGTGTGATCGCCTCGGTGTGTTCGGGATGTTCGGTGCTCACCGGGGTTGCCGACGCGTCGTGTTCGGTGGCGGTCACGCCGCGGACCCCGTAACCCCGTGGCGCTGCAGCCACAACTCGAGCAGAGCGATCTGCCACAACTCATTGCCGCGCAACGGTGTCAGCTTGCCGTTCGGGTCGGCCAACAGCCGGTCGACGGCCTCGGGACGAAACAGACCGCGCTCCTTGGCCTCTGGCGCATACAGCGCGTCGCGGACGAGATCCAGGTACGGCCCCTCGAGGTGGGTCAGCGCGGGGACCGGGAAGTATCCCTTGGGCCGGTCGATCACTGCTGCCGGGATCACCCGGCGGGCGGCCTGTTTGAGCACACCCTTGCCCCCGTACGCGGTCTTGAGGCTGGGCGGGCAGGTGGCGGCCAACTCGACAAGTTCGTGATCGAGGAACGGCACCCGGCCCTCCAGCCCCCACGCCATGGTCATGTTGTCCACGCGCTTCACCGGATCGTCGACCAGCATCACGGTGGTGTCCAGGCGCAATGCCCGGTCCACACCGGTCGCCGCGCCAGCCGCGGCGAAGTGATCGGAGACGAACACCCCGCTGGGATCCCCGTCGACCCGGTAGCCCTCGCTGATCAGTGCGCTCACCCCGGTGGTGTCCCGGTCGAAGAACGCACCCCGGTAGCTGTCCACCGAACCGTCCAGGCTGGCCGCGCCTGGCTCGGCCATCGGCGGATACCAGTGGTAACCGGCGAAGACCTCGTCGGCGCCCTGCCCGGACTGCACCACCTTGACGTGCCGGGACACTTCCTGGCTGAGCAGGTAGAAGGCCACACAGTCATGGCTGACCATCGGTTCGCTCATCGCGCTGATCGCACCGTCGAGGGCGGGCAGCATGCGGTCGGTGCCGATGCGGATCTGGTGGTGATCGGTCTCGAAGTGCTCGGCGATGATGTCCGAGTACTTGAATTCGTCACCGGCCACCCCACCTACCGACTCGAAACCGATCGAGAACGTGGAAAGCCCGTGCTGGCCGGCCTCGGCGAGCAGCCCGACGATGAGGCTGGAATCGACTCCGCCCGACAGCAGACATCCCACCGGCACGTCGGCCACGAGGCGGCGCTCGACAGCGCGCCGGAGTGACTCCAGTACCGCGTCCTCCCAATCCTTTTCCGACCAGTCGGCCCGGTCGGCGTGCCGGGTGAAGTCCGGCGACCAGTAGACGGTGGTGTGCCGGCTGCCGTCGGGTTCGATCGCGACGACGGAAGCCGGCGGCACCTTCTTGATGCCCTGCAGGATCGTCAACGGAGGCGGCACCACCGAATGGAACGTGAGGTAGTGGTGCAGTGCGACCGGGTCGATTCGGGTGTCGACGCCGCCGCCGGCCAGCAGGGCCGGTAGGGACGAGGCGAACCTGATCCGGTGGTTGTCCTCGGTGATGTACAGCGGCTTGATGCCCAGCCGATCGCGGCCAAGCAGCACCCGGCCGGTGTCCCGCTCGACGATGGCGAACGCGAACATGCCCATCAGGTGTTCGACGAACCGGTCACCCCAGTGGTGATAGGCCTTGAGCAACACCTCGGTGTCACTGTGCGAGAAGAAGCGGTAGCCGTGCCCGGACAGTTCCCGACGCAGCTCCTGGTAGTTATAAATGCAGCCGTTCCAGCAAACGGTCAAACCCAATTCGGGATCGACCATGGGCTGGGCGCCCGCTTCGGTCAGGTCAATGATTTTCAGGCGGCGGTGACCCAGCGCGACCCGGCCTTGCGACCACACACCAGCCGCGTCCGGACCCCTGGGCGACATCGCGTCTGCCATGGCCGACACCCCTGAAATATCCGGTGTCCGGCCATCGAGACGCACCTCCCCGGCGGCTCCACACATCAGTTCGACCCTACACAGAATCTGTCGGCGGCGCGCCACCCGCGGTGTGTCGGGGGTGTGACCAGGACATGTCGGGGGGTGGCTTTATCCTCCTCACATGAGGCCTGGATTCGGCTTCGGCATAGCCCGTGACGAGCTCATTCGCGATTTCGGCGCGCAGTCGACCGTGCGCGGTGAGCGCTATGCCGCCGAGGGCCGCGTCCGCGACATCGAGTTCGATGACGACGACCGGGTGCTGCGTGGGCGGTGTGTGGGTTCGCATGGTCAGCTCTACGTCCTTGAGGTCGGTCTGTCGCAGGGCAGCCGGGCTGTCGTCGAGTGGGCCTTGTGTTCATGCCCGGTGGGGTCGTTCTGCAAACATGCAGTCGCCCTGGTGCTGGCGGCTGCGCCTTCCGATGCGGCGCATCCGCCGGCGGAGCGCTGGCGCTACCTGCTCGACAAGGTGCTCGACGAGGTTGCCGTTCCCGCAGGGGGCGGCAAACCGATCGCGCTGGAGTTCTCCATCGGCGCCCCCACCCGCCACCGCCCGGGGACATTGCTGATGCTGCGCCCGCTCACCCTCGGCAAACGGGGCACCTGGATCACCCGGGCATTGACGTGGCGCCGCCTCGCGGACTATCCCGACGCGGGCGAGTTCGATCGCGACCAGTACCGGGCGGTGCGGGCGCTGGTGTCGGAGATGGTGCGGTATTCCTCACCGCACAGTGGCGACGGGATGATGCTCAATGGAATGCCCGCCACCTTGTGGCCCCGGCTCGACGAGGTGCTGGACGCCGGCGTGACCATCCTGGCCGACTCCGCATCAGACATCCGTGCGGTCGAGTTGGCCAAGAACGTCCACCTCCGGCTGGACTTCGCCGCCGAGGGTGCCGGTGGTGCCGTGATGTCGGTGTCCCTGATCGTCGATGGTCAGGGACGCGACCCCGACGGCGTCGGGCTGATCGGGATGCCGGCGCCGCACGGGATGTTTCAGGTCGTCGATTCGGTGCTCCGCCTGGGTGCCTTCGACCCGGTGCCCGGGCGCACCATGGCCGAACTACTGGGCCATCACGAGCAGGTGCACATCCCCGCCGACATGGCGCGTGAACTCGCGGTGGACATCCTGCCGCGGCTGGCCAGCAGCGTGGACATGGAGGTCGCCGACGGTCTCTTCGTCCCGCCGACCATCACAGGCCCGCTGCCCGCATTGACCGTCAATGTCGTCGACGGCGGTGCGCGGGTGTTCTGGAGCACGCGGTATGAGGTCAACGATCAGCATCACGACTTCGACCCGTTGTCGTCGGCCGGGCTGATCGGGTACCGCGATGCCGCCGCCGAGGAGGAGCTCTGGCAACGGGTGATGCCGGCGTTGCGGGCGGTCGCAGCTGCCGCGCGGGACTGGAAACGTCAAGCGGCACAGCATGTCAACCGGCGTGTCTCCACGACGCTCGACACCGACGCCGTCCACGAGTTACGCGCCATCGTGAATGCGGCGTCTGCCCTGGACGCGGTCGCGGTGGCGTCCCGGCACACGCTGCTGGGTGGGGTGAATCTCACCGCGGTGGAGGCCGCGGTGTTGTGTGACCAGACACTGCCGGAGCTGGGCTGTTACGCAGATCTGATCGTTGATGCCGATGGCCGGTACCAAGCAGCCGGTGCCGACCCGGTGCTGTCGTTCTCCGGGGACACCTCCGTTCCGGGTGACTGGTTCAGCCTGAACGTCACGGTGAGTGTGGACGGCGAGACGGTGGCCCTGCCCGAGGTCATCCGCGAATTAGCCGCTGGCGCAACGCATATGTTGCTGCCTTCGGGTATCTACTTCCGGCTCGACACGCCTGAGCTGGTCCGGCTGAGGGCTCTGCTCGACGAGGCGCGTGCGCTCGGTGAGATCGACGGAGACCGGGTCAACGCCGCATCACTCAACATCACGTTGTGGGACGAACTTCTCGAGCTCGGTGTCGTCGACGAGCAGCTCGCCCGGTGGCGGGCCAATCTGGCGCGCTTGGCCGCAGCCCGTCCGCCGGTGTCGATCGACCCGCCGGCGGGCCTTGACGCCGAACTGCGCGACTACCAGCGTGACGGCCTGGACTGGCTTTCCTTCTTGTGGGACAACGGAATCGGTGGGGTCCTCGCCGACGACATGGGCCTGGGAAAGACCGTGCAGACCCTGGCGCTCATCACGCGTGCCGTGAGCGGTGGAGCCGGGAAGTTCCTGGTGGTGGCGCCCACCAGCGTCGCCCGCAACTGGCTGGCCGAATGCCGCAAGTTCACCCCTGGCCTGAACGCGGTGGTGGTTACCTCCACCGCTGCCCGGGCGGCCGTGGGGTTGGCCGAACAGGTGGCCGCGGCGGACATTGTCGTCACCTCCTACACGCTGCTGCGCATGGATGTTGCCGCCTACTCGCAAATTACATGGGCCGGAATGGTTCTCGACGAAGCCCAGTTCGTCAAGAACCACCACAGCAAGACCCACCAGGCCGCCCGGCTGCTCGACGTGCCGTTCAAGTTGGCGATCACCGGCACGCCGATGGAGAACAACCTGATGGAGTTGTGGTCGCTGCTGTCGATCACGGTGCCCGGGCTGTTCCCGTCACCGAAGGTGTTCGAGACGTATTTCCGTAAGCCGATCGAATCGGGAACTGCCGGCGATCTGCTACCGGTGTTGCGCAGGCGGATCAAGCCGGTGCTGCTGCGCCGGACGAAAAGCCAGGTGCTCACCGAGCTGCCCCCGAAGAGCGAGCAGGTGCTGACCATCGGCCTGAGCGCCAAGCATCGCAAGATCTACGACACGCGGCTGGCTCGGGAACGCCAGAAGGTGTTGGGACTGCTGGGGGACTGGGAGAAGAACCGGTTCCAGATCTTCCGGTCACTGACCCTGCTGCGTCAGCTGAGCCTGCATCCGGGATTGATCGACGATTCCGCGCGCTCGGTGGGGTCGGCCAAGATCGACTTCCTGGTCGAACAACTCGATCAGCTGGTAGCCGAGGGGCACAGTGCGCTGGTGTTCAGCCAGTTCACCGGGTTCCTCGCCATCGTCCGGGCACATCTGGATTCCGCGGGTATCACCTACAGCTACCTCGACGGTTCCGTCGACTCCGACGGAAGGGCCAGGGCCATAGAGGAATTCGGTGCCGGTGCCAGTCAGGTTTTCCTGATCAGCCTCAAGGCGGGCGGATTCGGGCTCAACCTCACCGCCGCCGACTACTGCTTCCTGTGTGACCCATGGTGGAGCCCGGCCGCCGAGGCGCAGGCTGTCGACCGGGCCCACCGCATGGGGCAGGCCCGGCCGGTCAGCGTCTATCGCCTGGTCGCGGAGAACACCATCGAGGAGAAAGTGGTGGCGTTGCAGGACCGCAAGCGGGCCCTGTTCGCCGCGGTGGTCGACGACGGGGATCTGTTCGGCTCGACCATCTCCGCCTCCGATATCCGCGAACTGCTCGGATGATCAGCCGGGCAGTTCGGCGGTCGGGGTGTCCACCTGTTTGATCGGGCCGGTGAACCAGTGCTTCACCGACGCGTGCCAGTAGATGAAGAGCAGTATCAGCACGCTGCCCACCAGTAGCGGGGTGTAGTTCACGAACTTCCACTGGAAACTCGGATCCCACGGCATGCCGCCGAGCGAGGTGGGGAACATCGCGATGATCGCCGTGACGATAATCTCGACAATCGCCACCGGCGCCATCCACTTGTACTTGTTGCCCACGTTCCACCGGCCCTGCTCGAACGAGTCGCCGGCCTTCCACCGGTAGTAGATCGGTACTGCGAAGCACAGGTAGAGCCCGACCACGCCGATCGAGACCACCGCATAAAACGCCACGGGTGAAGGCACGTCGACGCCGTTCACCGGAATCTTCACCGGCACGACGGCGGGCAGAGTGATGATCGCCGCGATCACCGCGGTGATGATGACGGCGTTGGCGGGCACGCGCGTGGAGCTGATCTTCGACCACAGCTGGTGTCCGGGCACTGCGCGGTCCCGGCTGAACGCGAACAGCATGCGCGACGCGCTGGTCTGGCAGGCGGTGGTGCAGAACAACTGACCCGCGGTGGCGATGAGCAGCACGACGCCGGCCCACTTCGATCCGAGCGCCTGGGTGAAGATGGTCGCCACCGCACCACCGTTGGCCGACACCTCGTCGGAGTTCTGCACCGCGAACAGGAAGGACAGCAACAGGATCCAGCCGCCGATCGCCGAGTAGAAGATAGACTGCCAGATTCCCTTCGCAGCGGCATTGGCCGCGCTCTTGGTCTCCTCGGACAGGTGCGCTGACGCGTCATATCCGGTGATCGTGTACTGGGTCAGGATCGCCGAGATCGGTAGCACGAACAGCAGGAAGCCCCAACCCGACGTAGAGCCGGAAAAGATACCGGAATTGTTGATGGTCTTGGCGAAAACCTCGGAGACACTGGCGTGTTGGTCGGGCAGCAGCCACAGGATGGCGACCACCGCGGTGGCGCCGGCGACATGCCACCACACCGAGATGTTGTTGATGACAGCAAGCAGGTGGGACGAGAAGATGTTGATCACGGCCGAGACCGCCAGGATGATGAGAAACATGATGAACACCCGGGTCAGGCTGTAATTCGCCAGCCAGGATTCGCTGAACGTGCCCAGGGTGAGATCCAGGAACGTCGCACTGCCGTAGGACACCGACGCCAGGATCGCGATCAGGCCGATCAGGTTGAGCCAGCCGGTGTAGAAGCCGGCCTTGGGGCCACCGAGTTTGGATGCCCACCAATAGATTCCACCCGAGGTGGGATAGGCGGAGACGAGTTCGGCGAGACAGAACCCGATGATCAGGATGAACACCGAGACAATCGGCCAACCCCAGGCGATGGCGGCCGGGCCGCCGTTGTTCCAGCCCAGCCCGAATGAGGTGAAGCAACCAGCCAGGATCGAGATGATCGAGAACGAGATGGCGAAGTTGGAGAATCCGGACCAGGATCGCTGAAGTTCCTGGACGTAGCCGAGTTTGGCAAGATGTTGTTCGTCGTCGGTGAGGTGTTCGGTGAGTTCTTCGTGCCCCTCGGGCATGGCGGCTCCTCGTGTGCAGGGCGGTGGGCGGTCTGCACACGGACAATAGAACGTTATTGGTCTGTTGTCCTACCTTTTAGGGGTGACAATCATGCTAATTCGGGGCACGATCATGACGTCATCGGCGAGGCAATGGTTGGCTGGGCGGCAGGTTGGTCGGCTGGTCCCACACGGGCAGGAGGGTGCGCAATGAGCCAGAACCCCGGCATGCTGGCACGGGCCGACCTGGAGCAAATGGTGGCGGCGGGTGAGATAGACACCGTGATCGTCGCCTTCTGCGATATGCAGGGCCGGCTGACGGGCAAGCGGGTTTCCGGGCGGTTGTTCGTCGAGGAGGTCGCCGCGCACGGCGCGGAGTGTTGTAACTACCTGCTCGCGGTCGATGTCGACATGAACACCGTCGGTGGCTATTCGATGTCGAGTTGGGACACCGGGTATGGCGACATGGTGATGACCGCGGACTTCAGCACCCTGCGGGTGGTCCCGTGGCTGCCCGGCACGGCGTTGGTGATGGCGGATTTGTCGTGGCTCGATGGTCGCCCCGTCGAGCAGGCACCCCGCAGCATCCTCAACCGGCAGATCGACCGTCTGACCGCGCGGAAACTGGTGCCCTATGTGGGCACCGAACTTGAATTCATGGTGTTCGACAACACTTTCCGCGAGGCCTGGGCCGCGGGCTACCGCGACCTGACGCCGGCCAGCGACTACAACGTCGACTACGCGATGATGGCGTCCACCCGGATGGAACCGCTGCTGCGTGCCATCCGCCTCGGCATGGAGGGCGCCGGGCTGTACTGCGAGGGCGTAAAGGGGGAGTGCAACCTTGGTCAGCAGGAAATCGCCTTCCGCTATGACCATGCCCGCAACACCTGCGACAACCACACCATCTACAAGAACGGTGCCAAGGAGATCGCCGACCAGCACGGCAAGAGCTTGACATTCATGGCGAAATTCGATGAACGCGAAGGCAACAGCTGTCATATCCACATCTCGCTGCGCGACGATGACGGGTCGCCGGTATTCGCCGACGAGTCCGGACCACATGGCATGTCACCCATGTTCCGCAGCTTCATCGCCGGCCAACTCGCCACGCTGCGCGAGCTCACCTTGTTCTATGCACCGAACATCAACTCCTACAAGAGATTTGCCGACGGCAGCTTCGCGCCGACCGCCATTGCCTGGGGCATGGACAACCGCACCTGCGCGTTGCGGGTGGTCGGCCACGGGTCCGGCATGCGGGTGGAATGCCGGGCGCCCGGCGGCGACGTCAACCAGTACCTGGCGGTGTCGGCGCTGATCGCCGGGGGCCTGTACGGCATCGACCACGAGTTGGAACTGCCCGATGCGCTGCCGGGCAATGCCTATGCCAGTGAGGTGCAACGGTTGCCCACCACCTTGGCCCAGGCGGCCGAGCTGTTCGAGAAGTCGGAGGTGGCGCGCACGGCCTTCGGGGACGACGTTGTGGAGCACTACCTGAACAATGCGCGGGTCGAACTTTCGGCATTCAATTCCGCGGTGACCGACTGGGAAAGGGTGCGCGGTTTTGAGCGGCTCTGAGGTGAGCGGCGCGGGTGCCCGCGCTCGGCCCGTGATCGGCATGACGACGTATCTGCAGCAGGCGCAGACGGGAGTCTGGGACGTGCGGGCGAGTTTCCTGCCGCAGGTCTACTTCGAAGGCGTCACCCGTGCGGGCGCCATTGCGCTCCTGTTACCGCCGCAGCCGGTGGATCGTGAGATCGCCGACCGAGTGCTCGACCGCGTAGACGGACTGGTCATCACCGGCGGCCCGGACGTGGATCCGGCACGCTATGGGCAGCAGGCCCATTCAACTACCAACGAGCCGGCCACCGAGCGCGACGCCTGGGAGTTCGCTCTGCTGGAAGCCGCTCTGCGACGCGATATTCCGGTACTCGGCGTGTGCCGAGGGGCGCAGGTGCTCAACGCTGCGCTGGGCGGCACCCTGCACCAGCATCTGCCCGACGTGATCGGGCACACCCATCACCAGAAGGGCAACGCGGTGTTCGGCACGTCGGCGGTGCGCACGCTGCCCGACACCAGACTGGCCGATCTGATCGGTGAGACGTCCGACGCGCAGTGCTATCACCACCAGGCGATCGACCGGCTCGGCGAGGGCCTGGTGGTGAGCGCCCGCGACACCGATGGCGTGATCGAGGCGGTGGAACGTGACCCCGCGCTGCCTGGCGATGCGTTCGTGCTGGGCGTGCAATGGCACCCCGAAGAAAGTCTCGACGACCTACGGCTGTTCACCGCCGTGGTGGACGCGGCCAGAACCTATGCGACAGAGAGGGTCTCATGACATCCAGCCAGGTCGTCAACCCGGCCACCGAAGAGGTGCTGACTACGGTCCACCTCCTCGATGTGGCCGCCGTCGACGATGCGGTGGCGCGTGCCGCCGCCGCCCAACGGGCCTGGGCCCGGCTGGCACCGGCCGAGCGGGCGGCCGCGCTGCGCGCATTCGCCGCCGTCGTCGACGCCCACATCGATGACCTGGCGGCGCTGGAGGTGGCCAATTCCGGGCACCCGATCGGGCAGGCGGAGTGGGAGGCGGGGCACGTCCGGGATGTCCTGCAGTTCTTTTCCGCCACCCCGGAGCGGTTGAGCGGCAAGCAGATCCCGGTGGCCGGCGGCTTGGATGTCACGTTCAACGAGCCGCTCGGTGTCGTCGGGATCATCACGCCGTGGAACTTCCCGATGACCATCGCCGCGTGGGGCTTCGCTCCGGCGTTGGCTGCCGGTAATGCCGTGGTACTCAAGCCCGCTGAATGGACCCCGCTCACCTCGATCCGGCTCGGTGAGCTCGCCATCGAATCAGGTTTGCCGGCCGGGCTTCTTCAGGTGCTGCCGGGTAAGGGTTCGGTGGTCGGGGAGCGGTTCGTCACCCATCCCGGCGTGCGCAAGGTGGTGTTCACCGGATCCACCGCGGTGGGGACGCGGGTGATGGCCGGGGCGGCAGCCCAGGTCAAGCGGGTGACCCTGGAGTTGGGTGGCAAGAGCGCGAACATCGTGTTCGACGACTGCGATCTGGAGAAGGCCGCAGCCACCGCGCCGTACGGGGTGTTCGACAACGCCGGGCAGGACTGTTGCGCGCGTAGCCGGATCCTGGTGCAGCGCAGTGTCTACGACCGATTCATGGAACTGCTGGAGCCGGCGGTCAAAGGCGTCGCCGTCGGGGATCCCACCGAGCGAGTCACCGAGATGGGGCCACTGGTATCGCGTCCGCACTGGGAGTCGGTGTCGTCCTACGTGCCCGACGGCGCCCCGGTGGCTTTCCGGGGTTCCGCCCCTGAGGGGCCCGGGTTCTGGTTCCCGCCAACGGTGTTGACCCCGCAACGCACCGACCGCACCGTGACCGACGAAATCTTCGGCCCGGTGGTGACCGTGCTGCCGTTCGAGGACGAGGCCGACGCCATCGCGCTGGCCAACGACACACCCTACGGATTGTCGGGCTCGATCTGGACCGACAACCTGTCTCGTGCACTTCGGGTTTCGCGGGCGGTGGAAGCGGGCAATCTCAGTGTCAATTCGCACTCGTCGGTTCGGTACAACACGCCGTTCGGCGGTTTCAAACAGTCCGGGCTCGGACGCGAATTGGGACCCGATGCGCCGCTGTCGTTCACCGAAACCAAGAATGTCTTCTTCGCCATAGAAGATCGAGCAGAGGAGTCCTTTTAATGGATCTGACCCAACGCCTGGCCGGCAAGGTTGCCGTCGTCACCGGTGGGGCCAGCGGCATCGGCTTGGCCACCGGGCGGCGGCTGCGAGCCGAGGGGGCCACGATCGTCGTGGGTGATATCGACGCCGCCACGGGCGAGGCCGCCGCCGAGGAACTCGACGGGCTGTTCGTCGGCGTCGACGTGGCCGACCAGGATGCTGTCGACCATCTCTTCGACACTGCGGCAGCGACATTCGGCTCGGTCGACATCGCGTTCAACAACGCCGGGATCTCGCCACCCGAGGATGACCTGATCGAGACCACCGAGCTGCCGGCCTGGCAGCGGGTGCAGGACATCAACCTGAAATCGGTGTACCTGTCCTGCCGGGCGGCATTGCGCCACATGGTGCCCGCGGGCAAGGGCTCGATCATCAACACCGCGTCGTTCGTGGCGGTGATGGGTTCGGCCACCTCCCAGATCTCCTACACCGCGTCCAAGGGCGGCGTGCTGGCCATGTCACGCGAGCTGGGGGTGCAGTATGCACGACAGGGCATCCGGGTCAACGCCTTATGCCCCGGCCCGGTGAACACCCCGCTGCTGCAGGAGTTGTTCGCCAAGGATCCCGAGCGTGCCGCGCGGCGGCTCGTGCACATCCCGCTGGGCCGTTTCGCCGAGCCTGAGGAGTTGGCCGCCGCGGTGGCGTTCCTGGCCAGTGACGACGCGTCGTTCATCACGGGCTCGACATTCCTGGTCGACGGCGGCATCAGCTCCGCGTACGTGACGCCCCTGTGACACCCTGGTAGCTCGCCATGACCGCAGAACCCGACCCGCAGCCCACCGCAGGACCTGATTCGCGGCTCGCCGCGGAAACGGCCGGTCCGCTCCTGCGTCCCGTTCGGCTGGGCAATGCCTTCGAGGACACCGTCGGCCGGCTGCTGGAGACGATCCGGCTGGGGGTGTTGGGCCCGGGGGAGTCACTGCCGCCGGAGCGTGAGCTGGCAGCCCGCCTGGGGGTCAGCCGTGACACGGTCCGGGAGGCGATCAAGTCGCTGGCCGACGCGGGTTACTTGGTGTCCAAGCGGGGCCGGTACGGCGGTACCTTCCTGGCCACTGAGTTGCCCGCACTGCCCACGACCAGTCATCGTCCGACGCGCGAGGAGATCGATGATGCGTTGCGGTTGCGCGAGATCCTGGAGGTCGGGGCCGCGCGGATGGCGGCCGGACGGACGTTGAGCGCAGCCGAGCGGGAGGGGTTGTGGTCGCGGCTGGCAGACGTCCGGGCCGCTGAACCCGACGACTATCGACGTCTGGATTCACGGCTGCACCTGGCCGTCGCCGAGGCGGCGGGGTCCCCGTCGCTGGTGCCGCTGGTTGCCGAGAACCGGATGCGGCTCAACGCGCTACTGGATCAGATTCCGCTGTTGGCGCGCAACATCGCCCATTCCGACGAACAGCACGAAGCGATCGTGATGGCGATCCTGGCCGGTGACAGTGAGCGGGCCGCAGCGGCCATGCTGGCCCACGTCGGCGGTTCATCGGCGTTGCTGCACGGCTTTCTGGATTAGATTCGTAACGTGGACCAGCACGGTAATGAGGTCCAGGTCGAGCGCGCGTCGTCGGCCCTGGCCGACGTCGACACCCCAGGGTGGGCGCAGCGCTTCGATCTGCTGTCCGACCCGCACCGCCTCGAGATCCTGCTCAGCCTGCACCGGGCGCCGGGGATCTGCGTGGGCGATCTGGCCACCGCCCTCGGCCGTTCGGAAAACGCCGTCTCCCAGGCGCTGCGGGTGCTCCGTGACCAGGGGTGGGTCACCTCCACCCGGGTCGGCCGTACGGTCAACTACCGACTCGAGGACGAGACTGTGCATGACCTACTGCATTGGATCGGGGCGCGGCACGGCTGAAGTGGCATTCTCATCTGTTCACATAGACAGATGAGAAGATGCGTCTTACGCTCGGCCGATGAGTATCGGCGCACCGACCGAAACGACCGCCAAACCGGTTCGATTCGACCGCGCCGATTGGACGTCGATCGCCACGATCGGCGGCGTCGTTCTGTTGCTGCATGTATTCGGTTGGGGCGTGCTGATTTTCGGTGTGGCGCCGCAACACATCACGCTGGGATCGGCCGGCGTGTTCGGGGTCGGGCTGGGTGTCACCGCCTATCTGTTGGGCGTGCGCCACGCCTTCGACGCCGACCACATCGCCGTCATCGACAACACCACCCGAAAACTCGTCGGTGAGGGCACGCGATCGCTCTCGGCCGGGTTTTGGTTCTCACTGGGGCATTCCAGCGTGGTGTTCGGGCTGGCTCTGCTTTTGGCGTTCGGAGTTCATGCGCTGTCCGGACCGGTGCAGAACGAGGATTCGCCGATGTTGCAGACCCTGGGGCTGATCGGCTCGCTGGTGGCCGGAACCTTCCTGATCCTGATCGGCGTGACGAATCTGCTCGCCGCGGTGGCGATCGCCAAGATCTTCCGCGCCATGCGCAACGGTGAGTTCGACGAGGAAGAGCTGGAACTTCAACTGCAACAGCGAGGCTTCTTGGCCCGGTTGCTCGGTCGGGTGATGCGACGGGTGAGCAAGCCGTGGCACCTGTACCCGGTCGGCTTTCTGATGGGCCTGGGGTTCGACACCGCGACCCAGGTGGCGCTCTTGGTGCTGGCGGCGGGCGCCGCCGCGTTCACCCTGCCCTGGTACGCGATTCTCGTGCTGCCGGTGCTGTTCGCGGCGGGGATGAGTCTTTTCGACAGCCTGGACGGCATCTTCATGGCCCGGGCTTACGGCTGGGCGTTCCTGCAGCCAATCCGCAAGGTGTACTACAACCTGACTGTCACGGTGCTGTCGGTGATCGTCGCGCTGGTAATCGGGGTCATCGTGCTGACCGGGCTGCTGGTCGATCGCCTGGGCATCACCACGGGACCGCTGGCGCTTGTCGGCTCGGCCGATCTGGAATTCGTCGGTTTTGCGATCGTCGGGCTTTTCGTGTTGAGCTGGATTGTGGCCCTTGGGATCTGGCGGTTCGGCCGGATCGAACAGCGCTGGGCGGCGCGGGCCTAATCGGTCAGGCCCAGCAACGCATTCTCGATCACCTCGGACAGGGCCGGGTGGATCCAGTACTGGCCCCGGGCGATCTCTTCGGCGGTCTGCCCGAAGCTCATCGCCTGGATCAGCGGCTGGATCAACGAGGACGCCTGATATCCCATGATGTGGGCGCCCAGGATCCTGCCGGTGGCGCGGTCGCCGATCAGCTTGGCGATACCCGTGGTGTCCTCCATCGCCCAGCCGTACGCAGTGTCGCCGTAGACCTGAACCTTGGTGACGAAGTCGTAGCCTTCGTCCCGGGCCTGCGCCTCGGTCAGGCCGACCGTGGCGATCTGCGGCTCGGTGAACACCGCCGACGGTACGAACCGGTGATCGCTGCGCACCATCGCCTCGGTGTCATCCCAGTCGCACAGCAGGTTCTCCTTCACCACCCGTGACTCGTGGTTGGCGACATGCTTGAGCTGATACTCCGAAGACACGTCACCGAGCGCGAAAATGCCACGCGCCGTGGTGCGTTGATATTCGTCGACGATCACCAGGCCGTCCTCGTCCACCTCCACCCCGGCGAGTTCGGCGTCGAGCAGGTCACCGTTGGGAATCCGGCCGGTGGCTACCAGCAGCATGTCGGCGTCCAAGGTCTTGCCGTCGTCTAGTTCGAGGACGATCTTGTCGCCGTCGTGATGGACGCCGATCACGTTCTCATGCGTACGCAGATCCCACTTCTGGGCGGCCAGTTCGCTGAAGCGATGGCAGATCGTTTCGTCGCAATGGCTGAGAACGCAGTCACCACGCACCACGATGGTGACCCGCACACCCAAAGCCGAGAACACGTGGGCGAACTCGGCCGAGACGAATCCGCCGCCCACGATCACCAGGTGCTCGGGCAGTTCGGGGATCCGCATGATGTCGTCGCTGGTGTAGTACGTGACCCCGCAGTCCACGATGGCCGGCGGGATGAAGGTGCGGGATCCGGCGGCGATCACCACCTGATCGCTGCTGAACTCCTCACCGGCTTCGGTGCGCAGGGTGTAGCGGCCATCGGCAGTCGTGGGGCCGAACCGGGTGTGGCTGGCGTAAACCGTGATGTGGGAATCGTTGCGGCGGTAGTCTTCGCCGCCGGCGGAGATCGGATCGATGCGGCCGAACACCCGGGAGACGATGTCGGACCAGCGCACCTTGTCGATGTGCGCGTCGACGCCGTACCGGGCGGAGTCGGCCACAGTGCTCGCGACGTCGGCGGCGTAGACGAACATCTTGGTCGGGATGCAGCCGACGTTCAGGCAGGTGCCACCGAACGTGCCCTGCTCACAGATCGCGACCTTCTTACCGGCATAGCGTTCGTCGAGAACGCTGTTGCCCGAGCCGGTGCCGATGATGGTCAGGTCGTAGTGCTCCATGGGCGGTCCTATCCGGAAGATGTTGTGCTCGGCCGGGTTTGCAGATTGAGGTAGTAGTCCAACCACCGGTCGAGCTCGCGGTAGGCCGCCGCCCGGGCGTCGGCGACCGACAGGAAAACGTCGTGTTTGGCGTCGGTGACGGGGGCGATGGTCGTGTGGTTACCCACGCAACCGGACCACCGGGCGATCTGGGTGACATCGAGCACGGCATCGCCGCGCTGCATCGTGGCGGGGTCGGAGGTTTCGGTGACGCTGCGGTCGGACCGCAGGATCAGGTTCGGTACCCCGACGTCCAGGCCGCGGTGCAGCCGGGCCTGGCCGCGGCGGATGGCGTTGATCCATCCGAGCGTTACCGGGAAGCCACCCAACGGTTTCCAGTCCAGATTGTAGTCGAACTCCCCGCCGTAATCGCGGTGCAGGGTGGTGCCGTAACCGCCTTCGGTGGGTTTACGGACCACCGACAACTTGCGGAGCCGGGCCAGGGCGATCAGGGCCGCCGACGTTGGTGCGGTGCGCAGGATCGCCGGTCCGTGCAGATCGAAGAACGGGCTGTTGAGGATCAGCCCGCCGACGTGAAACGCGGCGAGCCGGCGGCTGCGGCGCAGGCGATCGGCGAACAACGTCAGGATCAACCCGCCCGCCGAATGCCCGTACAGGCACACCGTGGCGTCGCCGGTGTCGGCGGCGATCACCTCCAGCGCCCGCTGCAGCTCGTTGTCGTACCGCGCCAGATCGGTGGTGAAGTGCGGGGTCTGGCCGTCATGCCGGGAGCGTCCGCACTTGGGCAGATCCAGCGCATAGAACGCGAAGCCGCGCTCGACGAATCGATCGGCCAGCTCGGTGTGGAAGAAGTAGTCGGTGTAGCCGTGCAGTGCCAGCACGGCGTGGCCGGCTCGTGCGGCTCCATTCGCTGTGGCACCCGGGCCCCGGCGTACGAGCGTGGCGACCAGGTCGCCTTCGCCGTCGGGATCGGGCCCTGCCTCGATGGTCTGCTGCCAGAACCCCGGCAACACATCCGGCTCCCAGGCGGGCTCCCGTGGCGTCACGTATCCACCCTAGCCGCGCGCCGGAAACCGGCGTCGTAATGAAGTAGCGGAGTCTGTTGCCGGCCCGAGGACCTGCAGAGTTGCTGGGCCATGCGCCAGATCGGGGGTGGCCGACGGCCATCGTCGGGCCGAGGAGGCCGGATGGGTGACGGATCGCACTACCATGCCTGGCCAACTGGGATTCGTCGCGCGATAACCTTGGCATAACAGAAAGCCCGTCGACGGCGACGGGCTGCGCAATACGAAGGACGAGCGATCAGGGTGTCTGAGGCAAACGTGGGTACGACCGTGAAGACCGACGTCGTGCTGGTTGGGGCCGGCATCATGAGCGCGACTCTCGGCGCTCTGATCCGCCTGCTGGAGCCGGACTGGTCCATCACCATGATCGAGCGGCTCGACGGCGCTGCCGCCGAGAGCAGTGATCCGTGGAACAACGCAGGCACGGGACACTCGGCGCTGTGTGAGCTGAACTACACCCCCGAACTGTCCGATGGTTCCATCGACACCACCAAGGCCATCAACGTCAACGAGCAGTTCCAGGTGTCGCGGCAGTTCTGGGCCTACGCGGCCGAGAACGGCGTGCTGCCCGACGTGCGCGGCTTCCTCAACCCGATCCCACATGTCAGTTTCGTGCACGGCGCCGGCAACGTCGATTACCTCAAGCGCCGCCACGCGGCCCTCGTCGGCAATCCACTGTTCGCCTCGATGGAATTCATCGACGACAAGGACGAATTCGCCCGCCGGCTGCCGTTCATGGCCGCCAAGCGTGATTTCTCCGATCCGGTCGGGCTGAACTGGTCGCAGCACGGCACCGACGTCGACTTCGGTGCGCTCTCGCGCCAGCTGATCGGTTTCACCGCGCAGCGCGGAATGGACACCCTGTTCGGCCACGAGGTGCGCAACCTGCACAAGGAGTCGGACGGCAGCTGGACAGTCAAGGTGACCAACCGGCGTACTGGCCTCAAGCGCAAGTACAACGCCAAGTTCGTGTTCGTCGGCGCCGGTGGCGGTGCGCTGCCGCTGTTGCAGAAGTCGGGCATCCCGGAGGCCAAGGGCTTCGGCGGATTCCCGGTGGGCGGCGCGTTCCTGCGGACCAACAATCAGGCGCTGACCGCAGGCCATCAGGCCAAGGTGTACGGGCTGCCGCCGCTGGGTGCACCGCCGATGTCGGTGCCGCACCTGGACACCCGCGTGATCAACGGCAAGTCGTGGCTGTTGTTCGGTCCGTTCGCCGGCTGGACGCCGAAGTTCCTCAAGCAGGGCAAGCTGACCGACCTGCCGTTGTCGGTCAAGCCCAACAACATCATGTCCATGCTGGGTGTCGGACTCACCGAGATGGGTCTGGTCAACTACCTGGTCGGCCAGCTGCTGCTGAGTGAGGCCGCACGGGTCGACACCTTGCGCGAATTCGCGCCCAGCGCAGTCGATTCCGATTGGGAACTCGACATCGCCGGGCAGCGCGTGCAGGTGATCCGGCGCAAGGGTGCCGGCGGCGTGCTGGAGTTCGGCACCACCGTGCTGACTGCGGCCGACGGCAGCATCGCCGGGCTGCTGGGTGCCTCCCCGGGCGCGTCCACCGCGGTGCCGGCCATGCTCGACGTGCTGGAGCGCTGCTTCACCGATCGCTACCAGAGCTGGCTGCCCAAGCTCAAGGAGATGGTGCCGTCGCTGGGCACCAAGTTGTCCGATGAACCCGGCCTGTTCGAGGAAGTCTGGGCGTGGGGTAGTAAGGCGCTCCTACTGGACGCCCCTGTGACTGCGTGACCGGGGCGGGCGGATGACGGTCGCACTACGCCGCAGCTGGGCCAAAGACCTCGACGTACCAACGCTTTACGAGCTGCTGAAGCTCCGTGTCGAGGTGTTCGTGGTGGAGCAGGCGACTCCCTATCCTGAACTCGACGGCCGGGATCTGCTTGCTGAGACCCGCCATTTCTGGCTGGAAAGCCCCGACGGAGAAGTCATTTCGACGCTGCGGTTGATGGAGGAGCATCCCGGCGGCGAGAAGGCATTCCGGATCGGCCGGGTGTGCACCAAACGCAGCGCTCGCGGCAGCGGTCACACGAGCCGGCTCATGCAGGCCGCCTTGGCCGAGGTCGGCGACTACCCGTGCCACATCAACGCCCAGACCTACCTGATCGACATGTACGGCCGGCACGGATTCGTCCGCGACGGCGACGAATTCCTTGATGACGGAATCCCGCATGTGCCGATGGTGCGTGCCGGGTTCCGCAGCGACGAGCGCTTGCGCGAGGAGCCGACATGACCGACGAGCGCTTGCGCGAGGAGCCGACATGACCGAGAGCGAGTCCTCCTGATGGCGGCAGAGACCCACACATACCCCTTCAGCGCACTGGTGGGGCAGGACCGGCTGCGCCTGGCCCTGCTGCTGTGCGCGGTTCACCCCGAGATCGGCGGCGTGCTGATCCGCGGTGAGAAGGGGACCGCGAAATCCACCGCGGTCCGTGGTCTGGCCGCAGTGCTGTCCGCGGTCGACGCCGATGCCCGTCTCGTGGAACTGCCGATCGGCGCGACCGAGGACCGGGTGGTCGGGTCGCTGGACCTGCAGAAGGTGCTCCGCGACGGCGAACACGCCTTCTCGCCGGGCCTGCTGGCCCGCGCCCACGGCGGCGTCCTCTACGTCGACGAGGTCAACCTGCTGCACGACCACCTGGTCGACGTGCTGCTCGATGCCGCGGCCATGGGTCGGGTTCATGTTGAGCGCGAAGGGATTTCGCACTCACACGAGTCCCGGTTCGTCCTGATCGGCACCATGAACCCCGAGGAAGGCGAGCTGCGCCCCCAGCTGCTGGACCGATTCGGGCTGACCGTGGACGTCGCCGCCTCGCGTGATGTCGACGTCCGCGTCGAGGTGATCCGTGCCCGGTTGGCGTTCGAAGCTGATCCGCGGGCTTTCGTCGATCGCCACGCGGCGGCCGACGCCGAACTGGCCGGCCAGATCGCCACCGCCCGCGCCGGGATCGGCTCGGTGGTCCTGCCCGATAGCGAGTTACGCCGTATCGCCGCGCTGTGCGCGGCGTTCGACGTCGACGGAATGCGCGCCGACCTGGTGGTCGCGCGCACCGCCGTCGCCCATGCCGCCTGGCGCGGTGCCACCACGGTCGCCGAAGAGGACATCCGAGTGGCCGCCGAACTGGCCTTGCCGCACCGGCGTCGTCGTGACCCGTTCGACGATCCGGGCCTCGACCCCGACCGCCTCGAAGAGGCCATGCAGCAGGCGGGGGAGTCGGCCACGCAAGCCGGACAGGATCCCGAGCCGCCAGATCCGGACTTCGACCCCGACTTCGACCCGCCCGGCGGCGGGGCCGATGCCGGTTCGGAAAGTGCAGGGCCGCAGGGTAATTCGAAGCAGCCCTCAACTCGTCCCAGTGCCCCGCCGTCCGCGGTGTTCCGGACCAAGGCGCTCGTGGTGCCCGGGGTCGGCGAGGGTGCTCCAGGCCGCCGTTCGCGCGCACGCAATCGCACCGGCACGCCCATCGCGGCCACCGCGGAGCCCGGCGTCGGGCACGGGTTGCACATGTTCGCCACCCTCCTCGCCACCGCAGGCCGCCAAGAGGGGGCCGGCCTGCCGCGCCCCCGTCCGGAAGACATCCGGCGTGCGGTACGTGAAGGCCGCGAAGGCAATTTGGTGATCTTCGTCGTCGACGCCTCCGGGTCCATGGCGGCCCGCGACCGGATGTCAGCGGTCACCGGCGCGACGCTGTCGCTGCTGCGTGACGCCTACCAACGTCGGGACAAGGTCGCGGTGATCACGTTCCGCCAACAGGACGCGCGGGTGCTGCTCCCGCCCACCACCTCGGTGCACATCGCCAGTCGGCGGCTGGCCCGGTTCGACACCGGAGGCAAGACCCCGCTGGCCCAGGGCCTGCTGGCCGCCCGCGACCTGGTGGTCCGGGAGAAAGCCCGGGACCGCGCCAGGCGCAGCCTGGTGGTGGTGCTCACCGACGGTCGCGCCACCGGTGGCCCCGATCCGCTGGGTCGTACCAGGCAGGCCGCGGCCGCATTGGTGGCCGAGGGCGCAACCGCGGTGGTGGTCGATTGTGAAACATCTTTTGTGCGACTGGGATTGGCCGGGCAACTGGCCGAGCAGCTGGGGTCGCCGGCAGTCCGACTCGAGCAGTTACGCGCGGCTGAACTGACCCGACTCGTCCAGCACCAGACGGCCGCGTAGCGCGGCCCGAGACTTTGCGCAGGAAGGACTGCCCATGCCACAGGGACAGCCGCTGACCGTTCCCGACGACGGCCTCACGACCAAGGCGCGACGCAACGCTCCGCTGCTCGCCGTGCATACCGGGCCGGGGAAGGGCAAGTCCACCGCGGCCTTCGGGATGGCGCTGCGGGCCTGGAACCAGGGCTTTGCGGTGGCGGTGTTCCAGTTCGTCAAGAGCGCGAAGTGGAAGGTCGGGGAGGAGGCCGTGTTTGGTCAGCTCGGTCGGCTGCACGACGAGCACGGTGCCGGCGGCCCGGTCGAGTGGCACAAGATGGGCTCGGGTTGGTCCTGGACCCGCAAGCACGGCAGTGACGTCGATCATGCGGTGGCCGCCGCCGACGGCTGGGCCGAGATCAAACGCCGGCTGGCCGAGGAACGTCACGACTTCTACGTGCTCGATGAGTTCACCTATCCGCTCAAATGGGGCTGGGTGGACGTAGAAGAGGTGGTCGAGGTGCTCAGCACGCGCCCGGGCACCCAGCACGTGGTGATCACCGGCCGCGATGCCCCGCAGACCCTGATCGACGCCGCGGACCTGGTGACCGAAATGACCAAGATCAAGCATCCGATGGATGCCGGCCGCAAAGGCCAGAAAGGCATCGAATGGTAGGCCAACCTGGCGCGAGCAGCCTCTTAGGCACCCCGCAATGGCCGTTTCCGGGTACCTACGCGTCTGCTCGCCGGAAGAGATGACCACCACCCCGGCGGTGGTGATCGCTGCACCGGCCTCGGGCAGCGGGAAGACCACGGTGGCAACGGGTTTGGTCGGCGCTCTACGTCAGGCCGGTCACACTCCTGCACCGTTCAAGGTGGGCCCGGACTTCATCGACCCCGGCTACCACGCGCTGGCCGCCGGCCGCCCGGGCCGCAATCTGGACCCGGTGTTGGTCGGTGAGGATCTGATCGGCCCGCTGTACCGGTATGGGTGCACCGGCGCTGACATCGCGGTCGTAGAGGGCGTGATGGGTCTGTTCGACGGGCGCATCGAGGCGCAGATGACCGGTGTCCCGCGAGGTTCGGCGGCCCAGGTCGCCGGGCTGCTGGGGGCCCCGGTGGTGCTGGTGGTCGACGCCCGCGGGCAGAGCCACAGCATCGCGGCCCTGATCCACGGCTTCGTCACTTTCGACCTGGCCGTGCGGATCGCCGGGGTGATCCTCAACCGGGTGGGCTCGGACCGGCACGAGGCGGTGTTGCGTCAGGCTTGTGAGCATGCCGGTGTGGCGGTGCTCGGAGCGATTCCGCGGAATGACGAATTATCAGTCCCGTCAAGACATCTCGGACTCATCACCGCTGTGGAGCACGGCCGCCAGGCCCGTGACGCGGTGGTTGCGATGACCGCGCTGGTGGCCCGCCACGTCGACCTCGCAGCCGTGGTGGCGGCATCCGCGGCCCAGGTCACCGCCGAGCCGTGGAGCCCGGTCGCCGAGTCGGTGACCAATGTCACGGTGGCCCTGGCGGCCGGTAAAGCGTTCAGCTTCAGCTACGCCGAACACGCTGAACTGCTGCGCGGGGCCGGGGCGCAGGTCGCCGAGTTCGACCCGCTGTCCGAACCTCTGCCCGCCGGTGCGGACGCGCTGGTACTGCCCGGCGGATTCCCCGAACAGTTCACCGCTGAACTGTCGGCCAACGATCTTGTCCGCCAGCAGATCAGAGATCTGGCCGGCCGTGGCGCCCCGGTGCATGCCGAGTGTGCGGGCCTGACGTATCTGGTCGACGACCTCGACGGGGTGCCGATGTGCGGTGTGCTGGCCGGTTCGGCGCGGTTCACCGAGCGCCTCACGCTGGGCTACCGCGACGCCGTCGCGGTCGTCGACTCCTGCATGCACGCCGCAGGCGATCGGGTCACCGGCCACGAATTCCACCGAACTGCAGTGGAATTCGTCGACGACCAACCGCCGGCCTGGGCATTCGCCGGCGCAGGCCGGGCCGCGCGGCGTGACGGCGCGGTGCAGCGTGGTGTGCACGCCGGATATCTGCACACCCATCCTGCGGCACACCCACAGGCCATCACCCGCTTCGTGACCACAGCAGCAACCACTAAGCTCGGCGGGTGACCGAGAATGCCTACCTCGTCGGCCTGCGCCTGTCGGGCAAGAAGGTCGTCGTTGTCGGCGGCGGAACCGTCGCGCAACGTCGGCTGCCCCTGCTGATCGCCCACGGCGCCGATGTACACGTGATTGCCCGGGCGGCCAGCCCCGCGGTGGAGGCGCTGTCGCACGACAAGCCGGGGATCACCCTGCAGCTGCGCGACTTCCGCACCGGGGACCTTGACGGCGCCTGGTACGTGCTCGCCGCCACCGACGACTCCGAGGTCAACGCCGCCATTGCCGCCGAAGCCGACGAGCGACGCATCTTCTGCGTTCGCGCCGATGTGGCTCGCGAAGGATCCGCGGTGACCCCGGCGACGTTCGACTCCGACGGACTCTCGGTGGGCGTTCTCGCCGGCGGTGAGCACCGCCGCTCGGCGGCCATCCGCACCGCCATCCACGAAGCGCTCCAGCGCGGCCTGCTCACCGCAGACGCCGGTACAGAGCCGGGGGAGGCGCTCACCGGGGTGGCCCTCGTCGGCGGCGGTCCGGGCGACCCCGAGCTGATCACCGTGCGCGGACGTCGCCTGCTGGCCCGCGCCGACGTCGTGGTCGCCGACCGGCTGGCTCCGCAAGAGTTGCTGGCCGAACTCGGGCCCCATGTCGAGGTGATCGACGCGGCCAAGATCCCGTACGGGCGGGCGATGGCTCAGGACGCGATCAACCAGGTGCTGGTGGACCGGGCCCGCGCCGGAAAGTTCGTCGTCCGTCTCAAAGGCGGCGATCCGTTCGTCTTCGCACGCGGATATGAAGAGGTCCTGGCGTGCACGGAGGCCGGCATCCCGGTCACCGTCGTCCCCGGTGTGACCAGTGCCATATCGGTACCCGCACTGGCCGGGGTCCCGGTCACGCACCGCGGCATGACCCACGAGTTCGTGGTGGTCAGCGGCCACGTTGCGCCTGGCCACCCCGAATCGTTAGTCAATTGGAACGCGCTGGCGGCGATGACGGGCACCATCGTGCTGCTGATGGCCGTCGAACGCATCGAGCTGTTCACCAAGGCACTTCTGGATGGCGGCCGACCTGCGGATACGCCCGTTCTGGTGGTGCAGCACGGCACCACTGTCGCGCAGCGCACCCTGCGGGCCACGCTCGGCGACGCGCCCGAGCGGATCCGCGCGGACGGCATTCGACCTCCGGCGATCATCGTGATCGGACCCGTGGCGGCCTTCGCCGGTTAAAGGATTCTTAAGATTCCGGTAAGGTGACCCGTTATGACGGCACTCAACGACGCCGAGCGCCAGGGCCTCGCTGCCCGCCTCCCGTCCTGGTTCCCGTCCTGGGGCTTCCTGTCCGCGGTCATCGCGATCGGCGGTATGCAGCTGCTGGCCACCATGGACAGCACGGTCGCGATCGTCGCACTGCCGAAGATCCAGGACGAGCTCGGTCTATCCGACGCCGGACGTAGCTGGGTCATCACCGCCTATGTCCTTACCTTCGGCGGCTTGATGCTGCTCGGCGGACGTCTCGGCGACACCATCGGTCGCAAGCGCACCTTCATCGTCGGTGTCGGGTTGTTCATCATTGCGTCGATCCTGTGCGGCATCGCCTGGAATGAGACCACCCTGGTCGTCGCCCGGCTGTTGCAGGGTGTCGGCGCCGCCATCGCGGCACCAACAGGGCTCGCGCTCGTCGCGACCACATTCCCCAAAGGCCCGGCCCGCAACGCCGCCACCGCGGTGTTCGGCGCCATGACCGCCATCGGGTCGGTGATGGGCCTGGTGGTCGGCGGTGCCCTCACCGAGGTGTCCTGGCGGTGGGCCTTCCTGGTCAACGTGCCCATCGGTCTGGTGATGCTCTACCTGGCCCGTACCTCGCTGCAGGAAACGCACCGCGAGCGGATGAAGTTGGATGCCGCCGGCGCGCTGCTGGCGACGCTGGCCTGCACGGCCGCGGTGTTCGCTTTCACCCAGGGCCCCGAGAGCGGCTGGCTGGCCCCGGTCACGCTGGGCTCCGGCGCCGCGGCAGCGGTCTTCGGCATTGCCTTCCTCATCGCCGAACGCAGCGCCGAGAACCCGGTGGTCCCGTTCGACCTGTTCCACGACCGCAACCGGGTCGCCACGTTCGCGGCGATCTTCCTGGCCGGCGGCGTTCTGTTCACCCTGACCGTGCTGATCGGCCTGTACGTGCAGGACATCCTGGGCTACAGCGCCCTGCACGCCGGTGTCGGCTTCATCCCCTTCGTGATCGGCATGGGCATCGGCCTCGGGGCCTCCTCGCAGATCGTGCGGTTCTTCCAGCCGCGCATCGTGGTCATCGCGGGTGGCGTCCTGGTGCTCGGCGCGATGCTCTACGGCTCCACGCTGCACGCGGGCATCCCGTACTTCCCGAACCTGGTGCTGCCGATCACCATCGGCGGTATCGGCATCGGCATGATCGTGGTGCCCCTGACCCTGTCAGCCATAGCCGGTGTAGACATTGACCGGATCGGGCCGGCCTCGGCCATCGCGCTGATGCTGCAGAATCTGGGTGGTCCGCTGGTGCTGGCCATCATCCAGGCCGTCATCACGTCGCGCACGCTCTACAACGGCGGGATCACTGGCCCGGTCAAGGAGATGAACGCACCGCAACTGGCGGCGCTCGACGCGGGCTACACCTACGGGTTGTTGTGGGTGGCCGCGGTCGCGGTGCTGGTCGGCCTTGCGGCGTTGTTCATCGGCTACACCTCGGCACAGGTGGCCCACGCCCAGGACGTCAAGGAAGCCATCGACGCCGGAGAGATCGAGGTCGACTGACCTGGTCCTGGTCTCGGCGTTAGGCTGACGCCGATGAACCGCGGGGAGATCTCGGAGGCCGTCGGCCCGCTGGGCTGGCGGCTGGTACTGGGAGCCGTCTACACCGAAGTCCTGGTCCCGTCGATGGCCGATGCCGCCGCGGCGGCCGCCCACTCGGTGCACGCGGCCGGTGCAGATGCGTCGGGCCATCTCTCGATCGATATCCGCAGTGACCGGGCCGTGTTGCGGCTGCGCACGCATGACGCCGGTGCGGTGACCCAGCGGGATCTGGATCTGGCCAGCGAGGTGTCACAGGCGCTGGCCGCACGCGGCTTCGAGCTGACCACCGCGCCCGGAGCCATCCAGGCGATCGAGATCGCGATCGACGCCCTCGACATCGGTTCCGTCCGCCCGTTCTGGAAAGCCGTCACCGGCTATATCGACGAACCCGGCAACAGCGACCTCAACGCGGGACTCGTCGACCCGTTCGGCCGTGGCCCGGCGATCTGGTTTCAGCAGATGGATTCCCCGCGGCCGGGACAATTGGACGCTTCGCATCCGCCACGCAACCGAGTCCATCTCGACATCGACGTCACCCACGAGGCGGCGCCGGGCCGGGTCGACGCGGCCCTGGCGGCCGGCGGCACGTTGGTCAGCGATCGCGTCGCGCCACGCTTCTGGGTACTGGCCGACGCGGAGGGCAACGAGGCCTGCATCTGTACCTGGCAGGGCCGCGACTGAAGGCATCGCTAAGGTTGTCGCCTGTGATCACCCGTATGTCCGAGCTGTTCCTGCGAACCCTGCGTGACGACCCCGCCGATGCCGAGGTACCCAGCCACAAGCTGCTGATCCGGGCCGGCTATGTCCGTCCGGTCGGCCCCGGTATCTACAGCTGGCTGCCGCTGGGCCTGCGGGTGCTGCGCCGGATCGAGAACATCGTGCGGGAAGAGATGAATGCGATCGGCGGTCAGGAGATCCTGCTGCCCGCGCTGCTGCCGCGTGGCGCGTATGAGACCACCAACCGGTGGACCGAGTACGGCGACACCCTGTTCCGGCTGCAGGACCGGCGCGGCAACGACTATCTGCTCGGGCCGACGCACGAGGAGATCTTCACGCTGACGGTCAAGGGGGAGTACTCCTCCTACAAGGACTTCCCGGTGATCCTGTACCAGGTCCAGATCAAGTACCGCGACGAGGCGCGGCCCCGCGCAGGCATTCTGCGTGGCCGCGAGTTCGTGATGAAGGACTCGTACTCGTTCGACGTGGACGACGACGGTCTCAAAAACGCCTACCACGCCCACCGCGAGGCATACCAGAAGATCTTCGGCCGCCTGGGTGTGCGCTACGTGATCGTGTCGGCGGTCTCGGGCGCGATGGGCGGCAGCGCCTCGGAGGAGTTCCTGGCCGAGAGCGATATCGGTGAGGACACGTTCGTGCGCTGCCTGGACTCCGGGTACGCCGCCAACGTCGAAGCGGTGATCACCCGGGCGCCGGCGCCGCTGCCGATCGAGGGGCAGCCCGCCGCTGCGGTCCACGACACGCCGGACACCCCGACCATCGCGACCCTGGTCGACTGGGCCAACTCGGCTGACCTGGAACAGTTCTCGGGTCGAAAGGTCACCGCTGCCGACACCCTGAAGAACGTCCTGCTCAAGACCCGCGAGCCCGGCGGCGACTGGGAGCTGCTGGCAGTCGGCGTGCCCGGTGACCGTGAGGTCGACGAGAAGCGCCTGGGTGCTGCGCTGGAGCCGGCCGAGTTCGCCCTGCTCGATGATGCCGATTTCGCCAGGAACCCGTTCCTGGTCAAGGGGTACGTCGGACCGAAGGCCTTGCTGGACAACGGAGTTCGCTACCTCGTCGATCCGCGCGTGGTGGACGGCACGGCCTGGATCACCGGTGCCGACGCGCCCAACAAGCACGTGGTCGGCCTGGTCGCCGGCCGCGACTTCACTCCCGACGGCACCATCGAGGCCGCCGAGGTCCGTGACGGCGATGCGTCTCCGGACGGTGCCGGTGTGCTGACCTCGGCGCGCGGGATCGAGATCGGCCACATCTTCCAGTTGGGCCGCAAGTACGCCGATGCCTTCACCGCCGACGTGCTCGGCGAGGACGGCAAGCCGGTGCGGCTCACGATGGGTTCCTACGGCATCGGGGTGTCCCGCATGGTTGCGGTGATCGCCGAGCAGCAGCACGACGAGCTCGGGCTGCGCTGGCCGGCGGCGGTCGCACCGTTCGACGTGCACGTCGTGGTGGCGAACAAGGATGACGCCGCACGGACCGGGGCCACCGAACTCGTCGCGGCGCTCGACCGGCTTGGCCACGAGGTGCTGTTCGACGACCGCAAGGCCTCACCCGGAGTGAAGTTCAAGGACGCCGAGCTGCTGGGCATGCCGTGGATCGTGGTGGTCGGCCGCGGCTTCTCCGAAGGCGTGGTGGAGTTGCGTAACCGGTTCACCGGGGAGAACCGGGAGATCGCCGTCGACGACGCGGCCGCCGAGATCTCGGCTGCACTCACCGCAGGCTGAACGCGGTTATTCGCCGCCGCCGGGGAATGCGACCGTCACCGGCCAGGCGTCGACGATCGCGCGCCACTTGGCGGCCGTGACGGCCGTCTGGGTCAGCGCGGTCACCGCAAAGGAGCGGTCGTCGGCGCTGGTCGCCTGTTCCAGAACCGCACGCCAGGCCACCGAGGAGTCTTCCTCCATGCGAATCGCGAGGTTGGCGGCGTCGGTCGGATCGGTTACCGGCGCGGGCAGTTGATACCCGGCGGCGGGTAGCGGCGGGGTGACCGAGCGCGCTTCGAGCATGGCCATGGTCGCCTCGCGCCGGGCCCGGTGCTCGGCCATCGCCGTGGCTACCAAGGCGTTGTCCTCGACCGTCGAATGGGCCGACACCAGCCCGTAGCCGTAGATGGCCCCGTGTTCCACGGCCACCGCGTCGAACAGCGCGGCATCGGCGGCCGTGTTCGGCCGGGCGGGCGAGGTGGTGGCCCGCGGTCCCGGTGGGGTCGGTCCTGGTGAGGTCACTTTGCACCTCCCAGTGCGACGGTGTAGCCGGCCGTGCATGAGGCGGCGATCGATCCGAGCAGGCCGGCGCGATAACCGGACAACCTGCGGGCCAGCCCGGCGGCCCGGTCGGCGGACTCCTTGAGCGCGTTGACCACGTCGTCGACGCTGGGCGCCGATGCGTCTGTCCCGGCGCCCGGGGCGGCCTTGGCCGTGCTCTTGGTGGTGGAGGTGGTGGCGTTCGCTGGGGCGGTACCCGTCATCCGGGTCAACTCGTCGGACAGGGCTTTGGCGTGCGCGGTGCGATCGGTCGTCACCGCGTTCAATGCCCGGGTGACCGGTGCCTGCGGAGGCTGGGCGGCCGCCGCGTCGGCGGCCAGTGCGCTGTCGGCGCGGGCCCGGTCCCACTGCGCGGTCAGGTCGTCCACTTCGGGTTGAGACGTCGTCGTACTGCAGGCGGCGGCGGTGGCGCCCAGCAGGGCAAGGGCCGCGGCCGAGAGCAGTACGCGCCGCCGGCTGATGTCTGCATGGGCGCTCGGCACGTGAACATCCTGCCATTGCTCAGGTACTCGCCTGACGCGGCGCTGACTGGTCGTCCGGCGCCGGCGCGACGACATTCGCCACGCACCGGAATTCGATTGGCGGTTGCTGCCGGGGGCCTGGCGTATCGTAGATAGGCAATTCCGGGGCTGATCCAGGTGGCTGGCCCTGGGATTTGTGTCGGAGACAATTCAAGATGAGGAGCTCGCCGTGGCACCGGATCCAAAGTTGCGGTCTGCGGATTTGCCGTCGCAGACGCAGGTGATCGAGCTACTTGACGGCGAGTTCGCGCGCGCCGGATACGAAATCGACGATGTCGTCATCGACGCGTCGACTCGTCCGCCCCGCATCACCGTGATCGCCGATGGCGACGAGGGTCTCAATCTCGATTCCCTGGCAGCGCTGTCGCGGAGTGCATCTGAATTGCTCGACCAACTCTCGCAGGGCGACACGCCGTATGTGCTCGACGTCACCTCACCGGGTGTGGACCGTCCGCTGACCAAGGCCAAGCATTTCCGCCGCGCTCGCGGGCGTAAGGCCGAGCTCACGCTGACCGACGGTTCGGTGTTCACCGGAAGGGTGGGGGAAACCGACGGCACCGTACTGAAAGTCGTGGTGCCGGAAGGCCGCGATCTGGCCATCCGTGAGATCGCTCTTGTTGATATCGCCAAAGCTATTGTCCAAGTGGAGTTTTCACCTCCGAACCGACGTGAATTAGAACTGTCGGGCGAAACCGGGAAGGGGGCCGGCGAATGAACATCGACATGGCGGCGCTGCATGCCATCGAGGCCGACAAGGGCATCACGGTCGACGTGGTTGTCGAGACCATCAAATCGGCGCTGCTCACCGCGTATCGCCATACCGAGGGGCATGAGCCCGACGCGCACATCGACATCGACCGTAAGTCCGGCGTGGTCAAGGTGATCGCCCGTCAGACCGATGCCGACGGCAATGTCCTGCACGAATGGGATGACACGCCCGAGGGATTCGGCCGGATCGCGGCGACGACGGCCCGTCAAGTGATCTTGCAGCGGTTGCGCGACGCGGAGAACGAAAAGACCTATGGGGAGTTCGCGGCTCACGAGGGCGACATCGTGGCCGGGGTCATCCAGCGCGATGCGCGGGCCAACGCCCGCGGGCTGGTCGTCGTGCGGATCGGCAGCGAGACCAAGGGATCCGAAGGGGTGATCCCCAGCGCCGAGCAGGTGCCAGGGGAGCGCTACGAGCACGGCGACCGGCTGCGGTGCTACGTCGTCGGCGTCACCCGGGGCGCCCGCGAACCGATGATCACGCTGTCACGCACCCACCCGAACCTGGTCCGCAAGCTGTTCTCGTTGGAGGTACCCGAGATCGCCGACGAGTCGGTGGAGATCGTGGCGGTCGCCCGCGAGGCCGGGCACAGGTCCAAGATCGCAGTGGCCTCGCGGGTCCCCGGGCTCAACGCCAAGGGGGCCTGTATCGGCCCGATGGGCCAGCGCGTGCGCAATGTGATGAGCGAACTGTCCGGCGAGAAGATCGACATCATCGACTACGACGAGGACCCCTCCCGGTTCGTCGCCAACGCCCTGTCTCCGGCCAAGGTCGTGTCGGTGTCGGTGATCGACGAGGCTGCGCGGGCGGCACGGGTGATCGTGCCGGACTTCCAGCTTTCCCTGGCGATCGGCAAAGAAGGACAGAACGCCAGGTTGGCGGCCCGGCTCACCGGTTGGCGGATCGATATCCGCAGCGATGCGGCGCCGCAACCCGATCATGACGTCCGGCCCGGGGCGGTGCACGACTGACAGTGGTGACCGGCGTTTCGGACCACAGGCCTCGGGGCGGTAGACTCAGCCGTGATCCAGCGCGAGACTCCGGCTCTGACGCATCGAAGCACCTCCGACACCTCTGTCGGACCAGTGCGGACCTGCGTCGGGTGCCGGAAGCGAGAGTTGGCCGCCGAGTTGCTTCGAGTGGTTGCGGTGACCGACGGGAACGGGACTTGTTCCGTAACCGTTGACCCCGCGGCAAGCCTGCCTGGGCGTGGTGCGTGGTTGCATCCCGATCAGCAGTGCGCACAAATGGCAGTGCGGCGACGAGCCTTCGTCCGAGCGTTGCGACTCACCGGTTCACCGGATACATCCGCGGTGATCGAGTACGTCGAGAGCATCTGTGAAGATCACCGAAGCTCTGGATGAACTCGGACGCCCGGCAACAGAACAGGTAGCGAAGAACATGAGCACACCGTGAAGTCCCGATGACCATGCGTCATAGCTAAACCCGAGGCGCGGCACCTACCACCGCTGTCGCCTCCAAACGAGGAGATGTAGTGGCAGCAGGTAAGGCCCGTGTACACGAGTTGGCGAAGGAACTCGGTGTCACCAGCAAGGAACTTTTAGCCAAGCTCAAGGAGCAAGGCGAGTTCGTCAAATCGGCATCCTCCACGGTGGAGGCGCCGGTCGCGCGTCGTTTGCGCGAAACTGTCGGCCCCAAGCCCGGCGGTAAGAAGACCGAAGACAAGCCCCGCCCGCAGGGCAGCGCTGCAGCACCTGCGGCGCCCAAGCCCGGTACCCCGGCTCCCAGCCCCGCGACGGCGGCCAAGCCGGCACCGGCCAAACCCGCCGCCCCCGCGGCCCCGGTGGTCGAACCCCAGGCTCCGGCAGCCGAGGTGGCCCCGGTTGCTCCGGCCCGTCCAGCGGCACCCAAGCCGGCTGCCCCGCAGCCTCCGGCCGAGCCCAGTGCCCCGGCCGCCGCTGCGCCCAGCGCCCCGGCAGAGCCGGCTCCTGGCGCCACGCCCGGTCCCCGGCCTACTCCTGGTGCCACCCCCGGCCCCCGTCCGGGTCCGGCGTCGGGCGCCCCGAAGCCGGCCCCGCGTGCCCCGCGAGTCGGCAACAACCCGTTCTCCTCGCAGCAGCCGGTCGAGCGGCCCATCCCGCGGCCTCAGCCGCGGCCCGGGGCCCCACGTCCCGGCGGCGGCCCGCGTCCGTCGCCCGGCAACATGCCTCCGCGTCCGGCAGGCGCCGGTGCTCCCGGACGGGGCGGCCCACGTCCCGGCCCGCGTCCCGGCGGTGGCCCCCGTCCCGGCGGTGCCGGTCAGGGTGCGCGTCCCGGTGGCGGCGGCGGTGGTAACTACCGCGGTGGCGGTGCCGGTGCCGGTGCAGGCGGCGGTGCGCCCGCTGGTGGCGGCGGTGGATTCCGCGGTCGCCCCGGTGGTGGTGGCGGTGGTCGCCCCGGTCAGCGCGGTGGCGCAGCCGGTGCGTTCGGTCGTCCCGGTGGTGCCCCCAAGCGCGGCCGTAAGTCGAAACGGGCGAAACGCGCCGAATACGAGAACATGCAGGCGCCGGTCGTCGGTGGCGTGCGGTTGCCCAAGGGCAACGGCGAGACCATCCGGCTGGCCCGCGGCGCATCGCTCAGCGACTTCGCCGAGAAGATCGACGCCAACCCGGCCGCACTGGTCCAGGCGCTGTTCAACCTCGGTGAGATGGTCACGGCAACCCAGTCGGTCGGTGACGACACTCTGGAGCTGCTCGGCAGCGAGATGAACTTCAAGGTGCAGGTCGTCTCGCCTGAGGACGAGGACCGTGAACTGCTGCAGTCCTTCGACCTCACCTACGGCGAGGACGAGGGCGACGAGGACGATCTCGAGTTCCGCCCGCCGGTGGTCACCGTCATGGGTCACGTCGACCACGGCAAGACCCGACTGCTGGACACCATCCGCAACGCCACCGTCCGCGAGGGCGAGGCCGGCGGCATCACCCAGCACATCGGCGCCTACCAGGTCGAGGTCGATCTGGACGGCAACGTCCGGCCGATCACCTTCATCGACACCCCGGGTCACGAGGCGTTCACCGCCATGCGTGCCCGTGGTGCCAAGGCCACCGACATCGCGATCCTGGTGGTCGCGGCCGACGACGGTGTCATGCCGCAGACGGTGGAGGCCATCAACCACGCGCAGGCCGCTGACGTGCCGATCGTGGTGGCGGTCAACAAGATCGACAAGGAAGGCGCCGACCCGGCCAAGATCCGGGCGCAGCTCACCGAATACAACCTGGTGGCCGAGGAATACGGCGGCGACACCATGTTCGTCGACATCTCCGCCAAGCAGGGCACCAACATCCAGGCACTGCTGGAAGCGGTCGTGCTGACCGCCGACGCATCCCTGGACCTTCGGGCCAACCCCGACATGGAGGCCCAGGGTGTGGCGATCGAGGCGCACCTGGACCGCGGTCGCGGTCCGGTCGCCACGGTGCTCATCCAGCGCGGCACCCTGCGTGTCGGCGACTCGGTGGTGGCCGGCGATGCCTATGGCCGCGTCCGCCGCATGGTGGACGAGCACGGCGACGACGTCGTAGAGGCGCTGCCCTCACGTCCGGTCCAGGTCATCGGCTTCACGTCGGTGCCCGGTGCCGGTGACAACTTCCTGGTTGTCGACGAGGACCGCATCGCCCGCCAGATCGCCGACCGGCGCAGCGCGCGCAAGCGCAATGCCCTGGCCGCACGCAGCCGCAAGCGGATCAGCCTGGAAGACCTGGATTCGGCACTGAAGGAAACCAGCCAGCTGAACCTGATCCTCAAGGGCGACAACGCCGGTACGGTCGAAGCCCTCGAGGAAGCCTTGATGGGTATCGAGATCGACGACGAAGTGGAACTGCGGGTCATCGACCGCGGTGTCGGTGGCGTCACCGAGACCAACGTCAACCTGGCGTCGGCTTCGGACGCGATCATCATCGGGTTCAACGTCCGTGCCGAGGGCAAGGCGACCGAGCTGGCCAACCGCGAGGGGGTGGAGATCCGCTACTACTCGGTGATCTACCAGGCCATCGACGAGATCGAGAAGGCCCTCAAGGGCATGCTCAAGCCGGTGTACGAGGAGAAGGAGCTCGGCCGCGCCGAGATCCGCGCGATCTTCCGGTCGTCCAAGATCGGCAACATCGCGGGCTGCCTGGTCACCTCGGGCATCATGCGCCGCAACGCCAAGGCCCGGCTGCTGCGTGACAACCTGGTGGTCGCGCAGAACCTCACGGTGTCCTCGCTCAAGCGGGAGAAGGACGATGCCACCGAGGTCCGCGAAGGTTACGAGTGCGGTCTGACTCTGACCTACAACGACATCAAGGAAGGCGACGTCATCGAGACGTACGAACTCGTCGAGAAGGTGCGTACATAAGAGATGGCTGATCCCGCACGGGCCAAGCGGCTCGCCAAACGGATCTCCACCATCGTCGCCTCGGCGATCGAGTACGAGATCAAGGATCCGCGGCTGAACGGCGTGACGATCACCGATGCCAAGATGACCGGTGATCTGCACGACGCCACGCTGTACTACACGGTGATCGGGACCAGCCTCGACGAGGAACCGGATTATGCCGGTGTGGCCGCGGCGCTGGAGAGTGCCAAGGGCGTATTGCGGACCAAGGTGGGCGCCGGGACCGGGGTGCGATTCACCCCGACCCTGGCGTTCGTCCGCGACACGGTGCCCGATGCGGCACACCGGATGGAGGAGCTGCTGGCCCGGGCGCGGGCCGCCGACGAGGATCTGGCGAGAGTTCGGCAGGGCGCCAAGCACGCCGGTGACGAGGACCCGTACCGTGTGAGCGGGGCGGAAGACATGGACGGGCTTGCCGACGGGGCAGACACAGAGGATGCCGGTGACCGCGATCGAACGGATGACTGACAGTGCTCATTCGGGGGCTCCCAACGGGTGCCCTTCCGGTCAGCGTGTCGACGCGCGCGCGGCAGCCGACCTCCTCTCCGACGCGACGAGTATCAGCGTGGTGTGCCATGTCTATCCCGACGCGGACACCATCGGCGCCGGGCTGGCGCTCGCGCAGGTGCTCGACGACGCGGGCAAGCAGGTCGAGGTAGCCTTCGCGGCTCCCGATCAGCTGCCCGAATCCCTGCAGACCCTGCCGGGCGGGCACCTGATGGTCGCGCCGCATGCCATCCGCGACGACGCAGATCTGGTTGTCACAGTGGACATTCCGAGCGTCAATCGCCTTGGCGCGCTGGCGGAGCTGGCCGTTGCCGGCCGCGAGGTCTTGGTCATCGACCACCACGCGTCCAATCAGCTGTTCGGCACCGCCAACTACGTCGACCCGACGGCGGATTCCACCACGATGCTGGTGGCCGAACTCCTCGACGCCTGGGACAAGCCCATCGACAAAGGGGTGGCGCACTGCCTGTATGCCGGGCTGACCACCGACACCGGCTCGTTCCGCTGGGCGACCGCGCGAGCTCACCGGTTGGCGGCCCGGTTGGTCGAACTCGGGGTGGACAACGCCTCGATCAGCCGCGCGCTGCTCGACACCCACCCGTTCGCGTGGTTGCCGATGCTGTCACGGGTGCTGGCCTCGGCCCGGCTCCTGCCGGGCGCTGTCGGTGGCCGCGGCCTGGTGTATGCCGTTGTGCCGCATGATGAATGGTCCACCGCCCGACCGGAGGAAGTGGAGAGCATCGTCGACATCGTGCGCACCACTCAACAGGCCGAGGTCGCCGCGGTGTTCAAAGAGATCGAGCCGCAGCACTGGTCGGTGTCGATGCGGGCGAAGTCGCTGAACCTGGCCACGGTCGCCAGCTCATTCGGGGGCGGTGGCCACCCGCACGCGGCCGGATATTCTGCCGCCGGCCCCGCCGACGACGTCGTGCAGGCGCTTGCACAAGCCCTTGACTGACTGCGTCAGGTACGCCTTGCCCGGGCGGTCGCATGGTTGAACCCGAAGGCGATGTTCCTGTCACGCCGGCCACCACCCGCCGGATTGCCGGTCTGGCGTTTCCGGCGCTGGGTGTGCTGGCCGCCGAGCCCATCTACCTGCTGTTCGACATCGCGATCGTCGGGCGGTTGGGTGCACTCAGCCTGGCCGGGCTGGCCATCGGCGGCCTGATCCTGGGCCTGGTCAACTCGCAGGGCACGTTCCTGTCCTACGGCACCACCGCGCGCTCAGCCCGCATGTTCGGGGCAGGTGACCGCCAGTCCGCCGTCGGTGAGGGCGTGCAGGCCACCTGGCTGGCGCTGGGTCTGGGGTTGCTCATCATCGCGGTGGTCCAGGCCGCCGCGGAACCGCTGCTGTCGGTGATCGCCGGGCGCTCCGACATCGCGGACGCCGCGCTGCCCTGGCTGCGCATCGCCATTCTCGCCGCCCCGGCGATCCTGGTGTCGTTGGCCGGCAACGGCTGGATGCGCGGGGTGCAGGACACCGTCCGGCCACTGCGCTACGTGGTGTTCGGATTCGCCGTGTCAGCAGTGCTGTGTCCGCTGCTGGTGTACGGCTGGTTGGGCCTGCCGCGACTGGAATTGGCCGGCTCAGCGGTGGCGAACGTGATCGGGCAAGGGGTGGCGGCGCTGCTGTTTCTGCGGGCCCTGCTGATCGAGAAGGTTGCGCTACGGGTCCAGCCCGCGGTGCTGCGCGCCCAGTTGACAATGGGTCGCGATCTGCTGCTGCGGTCGTTGGCGTTTCAGGCCTGCTTCCTGTCGGCCGGGGCCGTCGCGGCGCGGTTTGGGGCGGCGGCGGTGGCGGCGCATCAGGTCGTCCTGCAGGTGTGGAGTTTCCTTGCGCTGGTGCTGGATTCGCTCGCCATCGCCGCACAGTCACTCGTGGGTGCGGCATTGGGTGCCGGCCAACTGGCGCATGCCAAGAGCGTGGCCTGGCGGGTGACGCTGTTCTCCACGATGGCCGGCGTGGTGCTGGCCGTGGTGTTCGCCCTCACTTCGTCGGTGCTGCCGGCGGTGTTCACCGATGACGAGTCGGTGCTGGCGGCGATCGGCGTGCCGTGGTGGTTCCTGGTTGCTCAACTGCCCGTGGCCGGAATCGTCTTCGCCCTCGACGGCGTGCTGCTGGGTGCGGGCGACGCGAAGTTCATGCGCAACGCCACCCTGACCAGCGCGCTTGTCGGCTTCCTGCCCTTGATCTGGTTGTCGCTGATCTACGGCTGGGGACTGTTCGGCATCTGGTCGGGGCTGAGCACGTTCATGGTGCTGCGGCTGATCTTCGTCGGCTGGCGTGCGTTCTCAGGTCGCTGGCTGGTGCCGGGGACCGCCTAACGGCGCGAGCGTTCGGAGCGCCACTGTCCGATGTTGTTGCGGACCGCACGCCCTACCAGCCGGGGCGATGGGGCGAGGTAGAGACTGTCGAGCAGACTCGTGCGCCGGAGGAACCATTCGGCCAGCACGGGGTCGGTTTCCGCTGCGCCGAGGAACTGGTCGAAGAGGCCGTACAGCGGCCCGTACCACCATGGCCGGTCGCCCTGGGCGCCATGCTCGGCATAATCGGCGACCGCGTTCATGAGCCACACCGGGTACGTGGTTCGCGCCGTCGCACGTGCCAGTCGGGCAGGGAGATCGTTCATTCCCTCCTCCAGGACGGCATGCAGGTTGGCGGTCTGGATGGCCGTCATCGTCACGCCTTGGCCGAAAGTGGGATTGAGGCTCGCGACGGCGTCACCGAACGGCACGATCCCGTCGGGCAGCTGCGAGAGTTTGTCGTATCGGCGCCACTTGCTGGTGGGGTAGCGGTAGAACGTCATGCCGCCACGCGGATCGCCGGCTTGAAGCGCGGAACTGATGTGCGCCGGCAACAGGGTCTGGGCCAATCGGCAGATGCCGGCGAAGTCATCGGGAGGTTGCGTCTTGGCCACCCCGAATGCCGTTACGGTCCAGATACCGTCCTCGTGGAACAGCATGCCCATGCCGAGCCGGCTGTCCCGTGCGGCACTGACCAACACCATTTTCTCCGCGATCAGATCGGCGGGAATCCGAACTCTGTGCGAGGCATAGCTGACCCCGACGTGCACGGTGTCTTCCCTGGGGAGATCGAAACCCCATTGCTGCAGCCACACCGGAAGGCGGCTGCCCCGGCCCGAGGCGTCGACAACAAGATCAGCGGGGACTCGGTCGCCACCGTGGAGGACAACCCCGGTGACCCGATTGGTCTCGGGATCGAATTGCGGCTGCGAGACCACCTGATGTGCCAGCCCGATCGACGGGATGGCGTTGACGCGCTCGCGGATCTGCCATTCGAGTTGTCCGCGGCTTGGCACGTACGCGGTAAAGCTGTCATGCAACCCGTGCCCGGTACCAAGGATATGACCGGCCGCAGCGAAATGAATTGACTCCGGCTGGTTGTGCACGACCGGAACGCCGGCGTCGGCCATGTCGTGGAGGAGTCCTGGAAACACACGTTCGAGTTCTTGCGCTCCGCGGGCCATCAGGAGGTGAACGTGCTGACCCTGGGGTATCGCCGGGCGGTTGATTGGTTCGTCCGGCAGTTCATCTCGCTCGTACACCGTGACACGGTCGAAGCGGTCCGACAGCACACGAGCCGCGCACAGGCCGGCGATGCTGCCGCCGATGACCACCGCGTGGTTCATGGGATGGTCGACTGTCCTCATCGACAAATTCCTCCTATAGGTCCAGGGACAGGCGTCCGGATTCGGATGTGGCTCTGGAGACGCAGACCAGCATCTGCCCCAACTCGCGTTGCCGGTCTGTGAGAAATGTGTCGCGATGCTCGACGTCGCCGGCGAGCACCCGCTGCACGCAGGTCCCGCAATACCCCTGCCTGCATGAGTAGCTCACGTCGGGCACGACCGCCCGGAGGGCGGCCAGTGTGCTCTGGTGTGCGCCCACCTGCACAACCCGCGCGCTGCGCGCCAGTTCGACTTCGAACGGGATCTCGTCGACGACCGGTTGCGGCGCAAAGCGCTCAACGTGCAGTTCGATGGCCGGAAGGAGCGGAATCGCCTGGCGCACAGACATTATCATCGATGGCGGACCACACAGGTATACCGCCGTATGTTCATCCACCCCGTCGAGCAATTCCGGTGCCGGCGGCCGCCCCTGCTCCTCGGTGGTATCGACACGCACCTTGTCTCCCCAGGCCATGAGCTCATCGAGGAACGGCAGGTTGTCCAGTTGCCGGCCGACGTAACGCAACGACCACGGTAGGCCGAGGTACTCGGCGAGACGGACCATCGGCAGGATGGGCGTGATACCGATCCCGCCCGCTACAAATCGGAGCTTCTCGGCCCGCGAACCAGAGCCGGGCACAGGCATCATGAATGCGTTGCGTGGGTCACTGATCTCGACGGTCTGGCCCACGTGCAGATCGTGCAGTTCCACAGAGGCGGTGCCCCCAGGGATCCGGCGCACGGCGATTCGATACTCCTGTGCGCGGTCTGGGTCTCCGCACAGCGAGTATTGCCTGGTACACCCAGACGGAAGACGAAGATCAATGTGTGCGCCGGAGTGCCGTCACCACATGGGAGCCGTAAGGATCCCCTGGAATCCAATGCAAAGGCGCTGCTTCCCAATGGAAGTGAACCGGCCTTGGACGCAACGCCACCTCGTCGGGCGCAAAGTGGTCCGCATCCGATGCCGGCTGAAGTTCAGTCTGCACGTTGCCCCTTTGCCTTGAAATCCTGACAATTTCGCCAGGCACCCGCGAGCGCCCTCACTTGGTATTCGGAGTGACGGGCCTTGCGGATGGGGTGACGATCAGAAAAATGCCCGGCCCGGGCGACCGAATGCGTTGACCTGGCATTCCGGCTGGTTCGTAACCAGCGACGCCCACATGAGGCACTGGCGATATGGGCGGCTGCGGAAGTCGATGTGATCCGCGACAGTGTCGGCTCCGAATTATTTGTGCGGACCTGATGGACCCGGCACGCTCACCCGCACGTGTCAGATAGGTGGAATCGACTATGCGCAGTTCGACGCCCAGTTTGACGCCGCACTTCGAGGACGTGCAGGCCCATTACGACCTGTCAGATGACTTCTTCCGGCTGTTCCTGGACCCGACACAGACCTACAGTTGCGCCTACTTCGAGCGTCGCGGCATGACATTGGAGGAAGCGCAGCTGGCCAAGATCGATCTGGCGCTCGGCAAGCTGGGGCTGGAGCCGGGAATGACGTTGCTTGACATCGGCTGCGGTTGGGGAGCCACCATGCGGCGGGCGGTCGAACGCTACGACGTCAACGTCGTCGGGTTGACGTTGTCCAAGAACCAGGCCGCACACGTGCAGACAATGTTTGACGCGACGGACAGTCCTCGACATCGGCGCGTGATGTTGGCCGGCTGGGAGGAGTTCGATGAGCCGGTCGATCGCATCGTCTCGATCGGAGCGTTCGAACATTTCGGTCATCAGCGTTATCCGGCCTTTTTCCGGATGGCTCATCAGGCGCTGCCGTCCGACGGCGTGATGTTGCTTCACACGATCTGCGGGCTGCATCCCGATGAAGCCCGCCAGTTGGGGGTGCCGATCACGTTCGAGCTGGCCCGGTTCATCAAATTCATCCTGACCGAGATCTTTCCGGGTGGTCAGCTGCCCTCTGCGCCCATGGTGGATGAGCTCGCGATCGACAGTGGCTTCGTGTTGACCCGCGAACAGTCGCTGCAACCGCACTATGCGATGACGCTGGACTTGTGGGCGACTGCGCTGGAATCCAACAGGCGGCGTGCCATCGAGATCCAGTCGGAGGACGTCTATCAGCGTTACATGAAATACCTGACCGGCTGCGCGAATTTGTTCCGGAAGGGCCAGGTGGACGTCATCCAGTTCACTCTGGAGAAGAGCCAGTTCTTTCTGGAGAAGAGCGTGGAACGTTGAGAAATCGATCGTGGCTCCGAATTGCGCTGTCAATTGAGCCATTCCGGTCGGTAATCGGCCACCGCTGTGGATACGCTTGCGCGTGATGGCAGATTCGCCGGGGCCGGGCAGCGACGACCTCAATGATCTGCTGCGCCGGGTGGCCCGGCGCGATGTCGTGGCATTCGCGATGTTCTACGACCACACTCGGGCGCGGGTTTTCGGGCTGGTCAGTCGGGTCCTTCGCGATCGGGGCTACAGCGAGGAAACCACGCAAGAGGTTTACCTTCAGGTATGGCGCAACGCAGCGTCTTTCGACTCTTCGGCCGGCTCTGCGGCGGCATGGCTGATTACGCTGGCGCATCGGCGTGCGGTGGATCGCGTCCGCGCCGAGCAGGCCGCCAGTCGTCGTGACTCCAAATATGCAGCGATGTCCGGCGAGCCGCCGGCTGACGTCGTGGTAGACACGGCCACGCTGTCAGAGGAACACCGCCAAGTGGTCGAGTGCCTGGATGCGCTGTCCGACGCGCAGCGCCGGTGCATCGAACTGGCCTACTACCGCGGGTTGACCTACCCCCAGGTGTCGGCGCGGATTGCGGTCAACCTCGCCACCGTCAAGTCACGGATCCGCAATGGTCTGCAGAACCTCCGTCGCTGTCTGGGCGCCGCATGACAGAACCAGACGGATCCGAATTGCTGGAGTTGGCGGCGTCCTACGCATTGGATGCGGTCTCGGACCGTGAGCGCGCCGAAGTCGAACGCGGGGTCGACGCTGCGCCGGCGGACGTGTCGGCGGCGTTCCACGAAGAGGTGCGCGGCATTCGAGAGACCATGGCGCGGCTTTCGAACGTCACCGCCGTCGAACCACCGGCGCATCTGCGTGAGCGGGTCCTGATGGCCGTCAACGCATCGTCGCGTCGGAATCGTTGGCGGACAGCGGCATTGGCCGCTGCTGCCGCTGTGGTGATCGCGATCGCGGCGTTCGGCACCGGCATCGCGCTACGACCGACCTCACCGCCTCCGTCGGTCGCCGAACAGGTGTTCGGCGCCACGGACGTACGGTCTGTCAGCGGGGTCGTTCCGGCCGGCGGCACGGCGACGGTCGTCTACTCGCGGGAACGCGACGCCGCGGTCTTGGTCATGAACGGCGTTTCTCCGCCCGCCGCGGACACCGTCTACCAGATGTGGCTACTTGACAGCGGGAAACCGAGGTCGGCCGGCACACTCAGTCCTGCTGCGGTTGCCCCGTCCACCACCGACACGATCCTCGATCTCGGCACTGCCAACACCCTCGCGTTCACGGTAGAGCCGGGTTCCGGCTCGGAGCAGCCTACGGGGCAGATATTCGTCCAACTGCCGCTTGACTGACCTGCGAACCGTGCCCAACCCGGGCGCGGCCTCAGCGCACCTGCGAGCGTCCCCGGTCCATCACGGCTGCCCGATTGGCGGCGATGTCGTCGCCGGTGGCGCCGGCCATCCATTGCCTGGCCGAGGTCGCTTCGATCCACAGCCCCTGATCGGTCTGGGACTCGTCGATGCGGTGATACGAGGCGAGCAGGGCACGGACAGCGGACTGATTGTTGGCGACGATCGAGGCGGCCACCCGCCGGGCGGTGGGCAGGAGCTCGTCATGGGGTACCACCTCGGTGACCAGACCGGCCCGCAGTGCCTCGGCGGCTGACAGGTAGTCGCCGGTCAGGCTCATCCGCCGGGCCAGGCCCACGCCGACCTTCTGCGGCAGCCGCACACTCAGGCCCCAGGTCGGCAGCAACCCGACCCGCGCGTGGGTGTCGGCGAACTTGGCCTGCTCGGAAGCGATCAGGATGTCGCAGTAGAGCGCCAGTTCCAGGCCGCCGGTGACCGCGGCACCGTTGATGGCCCCGATCACCGGCTTGGTCATGGCAGGCCATTTGGGGGAGATGTCGGGCAATTCGGTGGTGTCGCCGAGTTCTTTGAGGTCCAGCCCGGCGCAGAACACCGGATCGGCCCCGGTGAGAATGACCACGTCGACATCGTCATCGGCCTGTGCGGTGCGCAGCGCGCCGTAGAACTCCGTGCGCAGCTGCGCCGAGAGCGCATTGCGTGACTGGGGCCGATTCAGGGTCAGAGTGCGGACCCGGTCGGTGGTGTCGACGAGCAGTACGGCGGTGTTTGTCGGCTGCTCGCGCAAGCAGCGCTCACCAGTGTCGGTCATCCGGCCACGGTAACCGCCGCGCTCAATGCGCCTATCGTGGGTGTCATGTGCCGCAACATCACCGAGCTGCGGGGGCTGCAGCCCGCCGCCACCGACGAAGAAATCGAGGCCGCGGCGCGCCAGTACGTGCGCAAGGTCAGCGGAATCACCCGTCCGACCGGGGCCAATATCGAGGCATTCGAAGCTGCCGTCGCCGAAGTCACGGACATCACCACCAGGCTGCTCGACGGGCTGGCCCCGCGCCGTCAGCCGCCCAAAACCGTTCCGCCACTGCGCCGTCCAGAGGTCCGGGCCCGCCTGGCCGCGCAGTGACGCAGACCCCTGGGCTGAAGGAGTGGGGCGCGGCCGTACACGCGTTGCTCGACGGCCGCCAGACCGTGCTGCTGCGCAAGGGCGGTATCCACGAGAAGCGGTTCTCGGTGGCGGCGCCGGAGTTCGTGCTGTTCCCGACGATTGCGCACAGCCACGCCGAACGGGTGCGCCCCGAACATCACCACCTGCTTGCTGCCGCGGCCGCCGACAGCACCGAGGACGCCGTGATGATCAGGGCCGGGGCGAAAGTTGTTGCGACAGTGGAGGTCAACCGTCCTGAAGCGATCGAGGACCTCGCCGACCTGCACATCTGGACCGCCGAATCGGTGCGGACCGACCGGCTCGATTTCCGCCCCAAACACCGACTGACCGTCGTGATCGTCCAGGTGGCTCCGTTGCGCACGCCGACCCAGTTGGCCCGCACGCCCGAATTCGCCGGGTGCAAGAGCTGGGTCGACCTACCGGTGCAGGCGGACTGGGGCCCGCCGGTGCGCGACGACGCGACGCTGCACGACGTCGCCGAGCGGGTGCGAAGCTCAGTCGGCTGACGGCGGCTTCGGGCCGGCGGGCAGCAGTACCTTGGACACCCCGCCCTGACCGTGACGCACGGTATGTGTGGCGCGCACCAGCCGGGATCCGGAGACCGGTGGTTCGCCGGTGCCCAGATTACGGGCGAAGCGTGGGTGTGAGCCGCCGGCGATCAGCACCCGGATCCGTGACCCGGCTCTGAACCGGTGCGCGACGGCGTCGAGCTCGAGTCGAACCGGCCCGGTGTGGCCGTTCATTCGGCGGAATCCGTCGGATACGTTGCGGGACCGGCCTTTTGCTTCCACCTCGCTGATCCGGACGAATATGTCGTGATGCGGATTGTCGCAGCTGTGGGCCAGCTCTACGACGGGGCTGCCCGCCAGGTACAGGTCGGCCGGCAGCGGGTCGCCGGTGAACGTCAGCACATCGCTGCGCCGGGCCAGTCGGGTGTCGTCGCGGTAGCCGCCGCTGGCGGCCAAAAGCCGGCCGCCGACGGTGGGAGTGGGATCGGCGGGGTGATAGGTGAAGGATGACGACGGGGCAGTGTCCGGCGGCGCGGTTTCGGCCAGCCGCCCCGTCGGCTGCAGGAACAACTCGTGCTCTGGCATGACCGGTGGCCAGTCGGCCAGCTCCACCCAGCCGTGCCCGTTGACATGAATACGTACCGTGCTGCGGGTGGTCTCGCCCTGGTCGGCCAGGTGGGCGCCCAGCCAGTCCAGCGACTCACCGACCACAGTGGTGAGGCCCTTGGTCATCAACTGGGTGTGCGTCCACGGGCCGACCGTCAACGCCACCGGGACGCCGCGCCGGTGGAGCTGCTCGTACTGCTCCAGGCTCTGGTCCAAGAACAGGTCCTGCCATCCACTGAGCAACAGAATGGGCACCTCGGCCTGCTGCAGCGCCTCGTCGAACCGCAGCAGATCCCAGAACGGATCGTCGCGCTCGGGATGTTCGAGCCAGGATTCGAACCACGGCGCGCCGCTGCCGAGCAACTGGCGGGCAGCCGCACCCATGGGCAGTCCGGCGGCCGCCTTGGCGAGCTCGGCGGGCCCGCGCAGCTGCCGGGAGAGGGCTTGCATCATGCCGGGCTCCTCCTGGCGGGCGACCATCGCGCTCCACCCGAGGAAGTCGTTGAGGGAGAACGAACCGGTGCCCCACGATGATGCGCTGAAGTCGTGCGGGCCGACGGTGATAACGGCGGCCTTCATCTCCGGCGGCGGATCGGCCAGCAGCGCCCACTGGGTGAAGCCGAGGTAGGACAGGCCGACGGTGGCGAACGAGCCGGTGAACCACGGCTGGTCCCGAAGCCAGGCCACGGTGTCGGCGCCGTCGGCCATTTCGTGGACCATGGGGGTGAACCGGCCGCCCGAGCCGAACGTGCCGCGCACACTCTGCAACACCACGTGATAGCCGCGCGCCGCATATACCTGCGCGAACAGCGGTGAGAACGGGAAGCGACGGCCGTACGGTCCGCGCACCAGCAGGGTGCCCGCGGGTCGGTCGGTGACGGGTGCGTAGTGGTCGGCGATCAGCTCGACGCCGTCGCGCATCGGTACTCGCAGCCCGTGCTGCACGGAGAAGTCGGTCGTGTGCGGCGGTAACCCCAGAACCCTGCTGACGGCCTTGCCGGCGTACCGGCGCAATGTGCTCACGCGACCAGGCTACGGATCGCCCGCTGTGCTCCGCGCAATGCGGCGTGCCTTCAGAACTTGTAGTACGGCGCCAGCTCGTGGGCCCGCTGGAGGTTGATCGCCAAGCAGTCCGGTCGGTCCGGAGAGTGGACGGGCGAGTAGAACAACGACTGCTGGATGACGCCATAGCTGGTCTTGAACGCGATCATGCAGGTGGTCCACCACCGGTCGTTCCAGTCGGTGGGCTTCATGATCCAGTACTGGGCGGCCCGGTGGCCGTCGACGTCCAGCTCGACCGCATCGGCCGGGATGGTCTGCTCGTAGGTGCGCCAGACGAACGCCTCGACCGCCATCTGGTAGTCGCCGGCGTCGTAGTGGCAGCGCAGGCTGTCCTCGGGCTCCGGCGGGGTGAAGGCCAGGCCGATCCGCTGGACCGCATCGAACGGGATGTCATTGCACGGATCGAAGGGCGAGGGGTCCGTGGTCTCGACGATCGGCCACTTGATCGTCGTGGAGACGTTGGTCATCGGGAGATCGGTGACGTCGAGGTGGAGCGGTCCGGCGGCCACGCCCTCGGACGGGCCCGACTGCCACAGCACGACCACCGCCGAAACCAGTGCTGTCAATGCCGACAACAGGCGCAACTTGGCAGCCATCACACTCCCTCGCAGTTTGGTGGCAAAACGTTCCCCGGCTTGCGGGGAGTGTAGCGGTCCGTCGCAACGGACTCGACCATAAACGAGAACCTGTTCTAGTTGTCAACGGCTCGCGGTCGCGGCGCACCGTTAGGCTGGTCCGTTGTGGTGGTGCAACTGTGAATGATCACGGGTCGAGGGATCGGCAGCCTGTCCTCTGGGCGATCAGCGATCTGCATACCGGACACAACGGAAACAAGCCGGTCACCGAGTCGTTGTACCCGGCCTCGCCGGACGATTGGCTGATCGTCGCCGGCGATGTCGGCGAGCGCACCGATGAGATCCGGTGGGCGCTGGATCTGCTGCGCAAGCGGTTCGCGAAGGTCATCTGGGTTCCGGGCAACCATGAACTGTGGACCACCAACAAGGACCCGATGCAGATCTTCGGGCGGTCGCGCTACGACTACCTGGTCGACATGTGCGACCAGATGGGTGTCGTCACCCCCGAGCATCCGTTCCCGGTGTGGACCGAACAGGGTGGTCCGGCGACGATCGTGCCGATGTTCCTGCTCTACGACTACACCTTCCTGCCCGAGGGAGCCTCGACCAAGGCCGAGGGGCTGGCCATCGCCCGGGAGCGAAACGTCGTCGGCACCGACGAGTTCCTGTTGTCCAGCGAGCCCTATGCGACCCGCGACGCCTGGAGTCGTGACCGGGTGGCGGCCACCCGCAAGCGACTCGAGGACCTGGACTGGATCACCCCGACGGTTCAGGTCAACCACTTTCCGATGGTCCGCGAACCCTGCGATGCGATGTTCTATCCGGAGTTCTCGTTGTGGTGCGGTACGACGGCCACCAAGGACTGGCACACTCGTTACAACGCGATCTGCTCGGTGTACGGCCATCTGCACATTCCGCGGACCACCTGGTACGACGACGTGCGCTTCGAGGAGGTTTCCGTCGGCTATCCGCGTGAGTGGCGCCGCCGCAAGCCCTTCCGCTGGCTGCGCCAGATCCTGCCCGACCCCAACTACACGCCCGGCTATCTCAATGAGTTCGGCGGACACTTCCAGATCACGGATGAGATGCGTACTCACGCGCAGCAGATGCAGGAGCGGATCAAGGCCAGGCGCGCATGAGCGGCACGTTGCTGGGGCAGGTGCTGCCCGAGATGCCGGACAAACTCGCCGCGGCCGAGTTGTACGACGACCCGCCGGGATTGACGGCGCTGCCCGAGGAGGCGGAGCTGGTGGCCCGTGCGGTGGCGAAGCGGCGCAATGAGTTCACCACGGTGCGCTACTGCGCCCGCCAGGCGTTGGGTGAACTGGGGGTGGGCCCGGTGCCGATCCTGAAGGGGGACAAGGGTGAGCCGTGCTGGCCTGACGGCATCGTCGGCAGCCTCACCCACTGCCAGGGCTTCCGCGGTGCGGTGGTCGGCCGCGTCGGTGGCGTTCGTTCGGTTGGTATCGACGCCGAACCGCACGACGTGCTGCCCGAAGGGGTGCTGGGCGCCATCTCCCTGCCGTTGGAGCGCTCCGAACTCGCCGGCCTGCCTGCCGGTCTGCATTGGGATCGAATCCTGTTCTGCGCCAAGGAGGCCACCTACAAGGCGTGGTATCCGCTGACGCACCGCTGGCTCGGGTTCGAGGATGCTCACATCACGTTCGGGGTGGACGGTTCAGGCACGGCCGGAACGTTCCGATCCGAGATTCTCATCGATCCGGCCGCCGAACACGGCCCACCGCTGACCGCGCTGGCGGGCCGGTGGTCGGTGCGCGACGGTGTGACACTGACTGCGATCGTGCTGTGAGTAGTCCAGCACCCGGGTTGGTGATCGTCGACAAGCCGGCCGGGATGACCAGCCATGACGTGGTGGGACGGTGCCGGCGGCTGTTCGGCACTCGCAAGGTCGGTCACGCCGGCACTCTTGACCCGATGGCGACCGGGGTGCTGGTGGTCGGAATCGAACGCGCCACCAAGATCCTCGGTCTGCTCACCGCCACCGACAAGTCGTACGCCGCGACCATCCGGCTCGGTCAGACCACCACCACCGAAGACGCCGAAGGTGAAGTGCTGCAGTCGGTCTCGGCTGCGCAGGTGACCGATCAGCAGATCGAGTCCGCCGTCGCGGCGCTGCGCGGGGACATCGAGCAGGTGCCCTCGTCGGTGAGCGCCATCAAGGTCGCCGGCCAGCGGGCCTACAAGCTGGCCCGCGAAGGGCGGACCGTCGAGCTGGCCGCCCGGCCCGTGCGCATCGGCCGGTTCGACGTTCTGGCCGTCCGTCGGGTGGACGAATTCGTCGACGTGGACGTCGATGTGGACTGTTCCTCGGGCACGTACATCCGGGCCCTGGCCCGCGACGTGGGTGTGGCGCTGGGCGTGGGTGGGCACCTGACGGCGTTGCGCCGCACCAAGGTCGGCCGGTACGGCCTCGACGAGGCTCGCACGCTGGACGCCCTCGCCGAGGAGGCGCGGCTGAGCTACACGCTCGACGAGGCCTGCCTGGTCGGGTTTCCGCGCCGCGATCTGAGCGAGGACGAAACGGAAGACACCCGGCACGGGCGGGCTTTGGCGCCGACCGGGATCGACGGGGTATACGCCGCCACCGCACCTGACGGCCGGGTCATCGCACTGCTGCAGGACGGCTCGTCACGCACCAAGAACGTCGTGGTGTTGCGGCCGGCCACTCTGTAGTCGCCCAGCCTCAAAGCTGGCCGTGGCGAGGGGGTTTCGTGCCCGAAAGGGTGTAGTTGCCGATGTGGCGGACTTTCCAGCGGGTGGCGTCGTGCAGGGTGTGGGTGCGGGCGTCACGCCAGTACCGCGACAGGTTGCCCGAAGCCGAGGCGCTGCGGGTCCCGCCGAATTCGAACAATGTGCTGCCGGCGTCCACCGCGGCCCTCGCCGCGGACACCTTGGCGATCGCCACCGCGATCGATGCCGCCGCCGCGCTCTCCTCGGTGAGGTCGGCTTGGGCCGCATCGACCTGGCGGCCCGCCTCGGCAAGTAGCGCCGCCGCACCGCGCACCGTCACGGTCAGCTCCCCGGCCACCTGCACGAGAGTGGGGTCCTCGACGGCGCTCGGGACCGCGGCCTCGAAATGCGGCCGGGCCTTGGCAGCCTGACGTACCCCTTCCTCCAGCGCGGCCGTGGCGATACCGACGTCGAGCGCGGCATGCAGCAGCTGGGCCCGGGCCCCGTAGACGGTGGGCCGCGCGAAGATCGGGCTGAACTCGATGACGTGTTCCGCCGGCACCTCCACAGAGTCGAGGGTGACGGTGCCCGAGGCCGTGGTCCGCTGGCCCATGCCATCCCAGTCGTCCACGACCTCGACCCCGGGGGCATCGCGCGCAACGAACGCGATGGCCTTGGGCGTCGCGGCCGTCGGCACTTGCCCTGAACCATCGGAACGCGAGGCCCGAACGATCAGCCAGTCGGCGAACAAAGCCCCGGTGGAGTAGTACTTGCGGCCGTTCAAGACATAGTCGGCGCCGGACGCTGTGAGCGTCGTGGTGTCCACATCGATGGGGTGCGGTCCGCGTTCGGACTGGGCATTGGCGAACAACGTCCCACCCAGCACCAGGCTGTAGAAGTACGCCTGCTGCTCCGCGGTGCCCTGCAGGCGCAGGGCCTCCAGGAACGTGAAATGCGAGTGCGGGATCTGGCCGATTGATGGGTCGCCATGTGCCAGCAGTCGCATCACCTCGGCGAGCACAGCGACCGGAACGTCGAGCCCACCGTATTCGACGGGCACGGTCACCGACAGCAGACCTGATTCCTTGAGTGCCCGCACCTGTTCGTGCGGCAGTGTGCGGTGTGCGTCGCGGGCCCCGGCATCTTCGGCTAAGGACCGTGACAACTGCGCCGCCGTGGCCAGCGTCGCCTGCGGCGAGGCGATACGGGCGGCGTCGGCCAGATCTGTCATCGCGGCGTACCGACGAACGGTATCGAGGCGGGGGCGCCGGCCTGCTCGCCGCCGCCGAACAGGCCGCGCTCGCGCAGGATCGGCACCACGCCCTCGCCGAACCAGAACAACTCCTCCAGATGCGGATAGCCCGAGAAGATGAACTCGTCGATACCGATCTCGGCGTACTCGGCGATCCGGTCGGCCACCTCGGTGTGGCTGCCCACCAACGCGGTCCCCGCGCCGCCGCGCACCAATCCGACGCCTGACCACAGATTGGGGGCGATCTCCAGGCTCCGGGCGTCACTCCAGGTGCCGTTCACCCGGTTGGCCTCGTGCAGGGCTCGCATGCGTTTCTGGCCTTCGGACTGGCTGCGGGCCAGCCCGGACTGCGCCGCGGCGACCGTCTCCTCGTCCAGCGCGGCGACCAGGCGGTCGGCCTGCGCCCACGCATCCTCGGAAGTGTCCCGCGAAATGGTGTGCAGGCGGATGCCGAAACGCAGCTTGCGTCCCTGCTCCTCGCCGAGCCCGCGGATCCATTCGATCTTTTCGCGCACCGCCGCGGGCGGCTCGCCCCAGGTCAGGTAGACATCGGAGTGCCGTGCCGCCACCGGGCCGGCCGCCTGCGAGCTGCCGCCGAAGTACAGCGGCGGTACCGGGGTCGGGGGCAGGGCCAGCGAGGCCTCCTCGACGTCGATGTACTCACCCTTGTGGGTCACGGTTTCGCCGGCCCACAACCGGCGCACCACGTCGAGGAACTCGTCGCAACGCGCGTACCGGGCGTCCTTGTCCAGGTGGTCGCCGAAAGCCCGCTGCTCATGGGCCTCGCCGCCGACGACGACGTTGAGCAGGATCCGTCCGGGTGCGTGCCGGGCGAACGTCGCGGCCATCTGCGCCGACAGCGTCGGGCTCACCAGACCCGGGCGGAACGCCACCAGGAACGCCAGCGTGGTGGTCTCGCGGGCCAGCAGCGCTGCGGTGATGAACGCGTCCTCGCACCAGGCCCCGGTCGGAATGAGCGCACCGGTGAACCCGAACCGCTCGGCCGAGCGGACGATCGACGCCAGATAGTCGATCGAGGCTTCACGGTCACCACCGGCAGAACCGGCGGGCGTGCCGTGGCCACCGCCGACGATGAGCCGGCTGTCGCCGTAGGTGGGCAGGAACCAGTGCAGAGAGACAGTCACGAACAGGACATGCTGGTGCCGAATCGGCTATCGCACACGGGTAAAAATCGCGATGATCGTGTCCCGCGTGTCGTCAGCTCGCGACAACCCAGATCGCCTCGGCCGCCGGATTGCCCAGCTCGACCTGGACGCCGGCGTCATCTGCGCCGGCCGGGGAATCGGCCGCACCCGGATTCTGGATCGCCACCGAGATCACGCCGGCGAAATCGCGTCGCGCGAGCACCCGAACCCGGGAATCGAGGCTGATGCCGACGCTGTCGAAGTAGCGCAACATCTCTGGATCGGCATCGGAGATGCGGGCCACCGTGCCGGCATCACCGTCCTGGCATGCCGACAGCTGCCGGGCCGGCGGGGTGGGCACCTGACCGTCGGCCGCGGGAATCGGGTCGCCGTGCGGGTCGCGGGTGGGGTGGCCCAGCTTGGCGTCGATGCGGTCGAGCATCCGGTCGGATACCGCGTGCTCGAGGATCTCGGCCTCGTCGTGCACCTCGTCCCAGCTGTAGCCCAGCTCCTGCACCAGGAAGGTTTCCATCAGCCGGTGCCGGCGGACCATCGCCAGCGCCGCGCGCCGGCCCGCATCGGTCAGCGTCACCGCGCCGTACTTCTCGTGGTCGACCAGGCCCTGATCGGCGAGTTTGCGAATGGATTCCGACGCGGTGGATGCGGACACGCCGATGCGCTCAGCCAGCAGTTTTGTGCTGACCTTCTCGCGAGACCACTCCTGGGCTGTCCAGATGACTTTCAGATAGTCCTGGGCAACCGTGGAGAGGTCTTGATGGCTACCGTCTGGACTCACAGTAGGAAAGTTTAGGCAATCGTCACCTGATCGGGGGATCTAGAGCAGACCGCGTCGCGTTCGGGTCGTAGGCTGATCGCGTGCAGCGCTGGCGTGGGCAGGACGAGATCCCCACGGACTGGGGCAGGTGTGTAGTCACCATCGGGGTGTTCGACGGGGTTCACCGTGGACACGCGGAGCTGATCAGCCATGCGGTGAAGTCGGGCCGATCACGCGGAGTGCCGGTGGTTCTCATGACCTTCGACCCACATCCGATGGAGGTGGTGTTTCCGGGGAGTCATCCGGCGCAGTTGACGACACTTACCCGGCGTGCCGAGCTCGCCGAGGAACTGGGCATCGACGTCTTCCTGGTGATGCCGTTCACGTCTGATTTCATGAAGCTCACCCCGGACCGCTACATCCACGAGTTGCTGGTGGAGCACCTGCACGTCGTCGAGGTCGTGGTGGGGGAGAACTTCACCTTCGGCAAGAAGGCGGCGGGCAACGTGGCGATGTTGCGGGCGGCCGGAGAGCGGTTCGGGTTCGCGGTGGAAAGCATGTCGCTTGTGACCGAGACGCTCGACGCCGAGGACCGAGACGAGCGGGTGACGTTCTCCTCGACCTACATCCGGTCCTGTGTCGACGCCGGCGACGTGGTGGCCGCCGCCGAAGCCCTGGGCCGACCCCACCGGGTCGAGGGCGTGGTGGTCCGCGGCGACGGGCGCGGCCGGGTGCTCGGTTTCCCGACCGCCAACGTGGCGCCTCCGATGTACTCGGCGATCCCCGCCGATGGCGTGTACGCCGCCTGGTTCACGGTGCTGGGGCACGGCCCGGTGGTCGGCACCGTCACGCCCGGTGAGCGGTATCAGGCCGCGGTGTCGGTCGGGACCAACCCCACCTTCTCCGGGCGTACCCGCACGGTCGAGGCGTTCGTACTCGACACCGAGGCCGATCTGTACGGCCAGCATGTCGCGGTCGACTTCGTGGCCCGGATTCGCGGGATGGAGAAGTTCGATTCGGTGAAGGATCTGGTGGTGGCGATGGAGGCCGATACCGACCGGGCCCGCGCGATTCTGGCTGCGCACTAGTGAGCTGCTAGACTTTCGGCCGATCCGGTGCATGCTGCAGTCCGCGGTGGCTGTGCCGAAGAATATGTTCGCGGGACTGAAATGATGGAGTTACTTTCGTGGCGCTTACTGCCGAGCAGAAAAAAGAAATCCTGACCAGCTACGGTCTGCACGAGACCGACACCGGTTCGCCGGAGGCCCAGGTCGCCATGCTGACCAAGCGGATCACGGATCTGACCGAGCACCTCAAGCTGCACAAGCATGACCACCACTCGCGGCGCGGTCTGCTGCTGCTCGTCGGCCGTCGTCGCCGGCTCCTGAAGTACGTCGCCCAGGTTGACGTGGCGCGTTACCGCTCGCTGATCGAGCGCCTCGGGCTGCGTCGCTGACGCGGCGTCGATGCCACAACTTTCCGCGGCTGCCCCTCTCGGGGCAGCCGCGATACTTTTCATCGGCGGATTGACCGCATGCTCGTCCGCGGCGGCCGCCGACATGAAGGCAGGGGACTGCCTCAAGATGAGCGGCACGTACGAGCGCCCGGACTCCAGCCGGGCGGAGTGTGGCAGCGACGCGTCGAACTACAAGGTGATCTCCACAGTCACCGACAGCGATCAGTGCCCGGTCGACGTCGACACCTACTATTCGGTGCGCAGCGCATTCAGTGAGGAGACCCAGACGCTCTGTCTGGACATCGACTGGATCACCGGCGGCTGCATGAGCATCGACCCGGCGAACGACAAAGACCCGTATCGGGTGGACTGCGCGGATTCTTCTGCGCCGCACCGGCAGCGGGCCACCGAGGTTCTGCGCGGGGTGTCGAACGTCGATCAGTGCGCGAGCGGAGTGGGCTACGCCTACTCGGAACGCCAGTTCACCGTATGTGTGGAGGACGTGTCCTAGCTGGCACGGATGGCTGTTGGGCCGTTGCTGCCGTGTAACATGAGGGCGTTCGGTGGCTGAAATCTGCGCTGAACACAGGTGCGGCACCCGCGATCCGCGGGCGTTGTTCCTGCGAGTCATATCGGGCCCGCCTGGACGGGCGGTCTTCGGTAGTGGCAGCCGGAACCCGACACAGGGACCATCTCCTGGGGGGCCATCCGGCCGCTTCGATCGACGGCCGTAGCCGCATCCAGGGCCCGTGGCGTATCGCCACCGTGACGCCGCAAAAACAGTTGAATGAATCGAAAGAGGCCAACGGACTCTATGTCTGTAGTTGAACTTGAAGACGGTGTGTTCGAATCCACCGCAATCCTCGACAACGGGAGCTTCGGCACCCGCACCATCCGTTTCGAGGCCGGCCGGCTGGCTCAGCAGGCCGCCGGCTCCGTCGTCGCCTACCTCGACGACGAGACCATGCTGCTGAGCGCGACCACCGCCAGCAAGACGCCGAAGGACCACTTCGACTTCTTCCCGCTGACCATCGACGTCGAGGAGCGGATGTACGCCGCGGGCCGTATCCCCGGCTCGTTCTTCCGGCGTGAGGGCCGTCCGTCGACCGACGCGATCCTCACCTGTCGCCTGATCGACCGGCCGCTGCGCCCGTCATTCGTCAGCGGCCTGCGTAACGAGATCCAGGTCGTGGTGACCGTGCTGAGCCTGGATCCGAAGGATCTGTACGACGTGCTCGCCATCAATGCCGCCTCCGCGTCGACGCAGATTTCCGGCCTGCCGTTCTCCGGCCCGGTCGGCGGCGTGCGCGTCGCCCTGATCGATGGCCAGTGGGTCGCCTTCCCGACCGTCGAGCAGCTGGAGAAGGCTGTCTTCGACATGGTCGTCGCGGGCCGAAAAGTAGGTGCCGCCGACAAACAAGATGTCGCGATCATGATGGTCGAGGCCGAAGCCACCGAGAACGTCATCGAGCTGATCGCCGGCGGCGCCGGTGCGCCGACCGAGGCTGTTGTGGCCGAGGGCCTTGAGGCGGCCAAGCCGTTCATCTCGGTGCTGTGCGATGCCCAGGCCGAGCTGGCCGAGAAGGCCGCCAAGGAGATCGCCGAGTACCCGTTGTTCCCCGAATACGCCGACGACATCTACGACGCCGTGGCCGCGGTGGCCACCGAGGCGCTGTCGGAGGCGCTGACCATCGCCGGCAAGCACGAGCGCGACGACCGCACCAACGAGATCAAGGTCGAGGTGCTCGAGCGGCTGGGCGACACCTACGCCGGGCGCGAGAAGGAGATCGGCGCGGCCTACCGCTCGCTGACCAAGAAGCTTGTGCGCCAGCGCATCCTGACCGACCACTTCCGCATCGACGGCCGCGGTGTGACCGACATCCGCGCGCTCTCGGCCGAAGTGGCCATCATCCCGCGGGCGCACGGCAGCGCGCTGTTCGAGCGCGGCGAGACCCAGATCATGGGTGTCACCACGCTGGACATGGTCAAGATGGCCCAGCAGATCGACTCGCTGGGGCCCGAGACCAGCAAGCGCTACATGCATCACTACAACTTCCCGCCGTTCTCGACCGGTGAGACCGGCCGCGTGGGTTCGCCCAAGCGCCGCGAGATCGGCCACGGCGCGCTGGCCGAGCGGGCACTGGTTCCCGTGCTGCCCAGCGTGGAGGAGTTCCCCTACGCGATCCGTCAGGTGTCCGAGGCCCTGGGCTCGAACGGCTCGACCTCGATGGGCTCGGTGTGTGCCTCGACGCTGTCGCTGCTGAACGCCGGCGTGCCGCTCAAGGCGCCGGTGGCCGGCATCGCCATGGGACTGGTCTCCGACCAGGTCGACGGTGAGACCCGCTACGTGACGCTGACCGACATCCTCGGCGCCGAGGATGCCTTCGGCGACATGGACTTCAAGTGCGCCGGCACCAAGGACTTCGTCACCGCGCTTCAGCTCGACACCAAGCTGGACGGCATCCCGTCCAAGGTGCTGGCCGGTGCGCTGAGCCAGGCCAAGGACGCGCGGCTGACGATCCTGGACGTGATGGCCGAGGCCATCGACGCGCCGGACGAGATGAGCCCGTACGCACCGCGGATCACCACCATCAAGGTTCCGGTCGACAAGATCGGTGAGGTCATCGGGCCCAAGGGCAAGATGATCAACTCGATCACCGAGGAGACCGGCGCGTCGATCTCGATCGAGGATGACGGCACGGTGTTCGTCGGCGCCTCCAACGGCGAAGCGGCGCAGGCTGCGATCGACAAGATCAACGCCATCGCCAACCCGCAGCTGCCCAAGATCGGTGAGCGGTTCCTCGGAACCGTGGTCAAGACCACCGATTTCGGCGCGTTCGTGTCGCTGCTGCCGGGTCGTGACGGCCTGGTCCACATCTCGAAGCTGGGCCGCGGCAAGCGGATCAACAAGGTCGAGGACGTGGTGAAGGTCGGCGACAAGCTGCGCGTCGAGATCGCCGATATCGACAACCGCGGCAAGATCTCGCTGGTGCTCGTCGTCGAGGAGTCAGCAGAGCAGGCCGATGGTCCTGCTGATGCCGCTCCGGCTACGGCCGAGACCGCTGCTGCCGAGTCCTGATCACCTCAGCTCGACACAAGGCGTTTGCACTGAATACCACTGATGTCCGCCGGACAGATCTGCCCGGCGGACTCCGGGTGGTCACTGAGTACATCCCGTCGGTGCGTTCGGCATCGGTCGGGGTCTGGGTAGGTGTCGGTTCCCGCGACGAAGGACGAAGCGTCGCGGGTGCCGCCCACTTTCTGGAGCACCTGCTGTTCAAGGCCACCCCGACGCGTAGCGCAGTCGACATAGCGCAGGCTGTCGATGCCGTCGGTGGTGAGCTGAACGCGTTCACGACGCGCGAGCACACCTGCTATTACGCGCATGTGCTCGATTCCGATCTGGAGCTCGCGGTCGACCTGGTCGCCGACGTCGTGCTGCGGGGCCGTTGCGCCACTGAGGATGTCGAGGTGGAACGCGATGTCGTCCTCGAAGAGATCGCCATGCGCGACGACGATCCCGAGGACAGTCTCGGCGACGTCTTCCTCTCGGCGATGTTCGGCGATCACCCGGTGGGACGCCCGGTGATCGGCAGCGTCGAGTCGATCGAGACGATGACGCGCGCACAGCTGCATTCGTTCCACGTCCGCCGTTACACCCCGGAACGGATGATCGTGGCGGTGGCGGGCAACATCGACCACGACGTGGTCGTGTCGTTGGTGCGCCAGCATTTCGGTCCGCGTCTGGAAGCCGGGCGCACCGCAGTGGCGCCGCGTAAGGGCGCGGGACGGGTCGGCGGCAAGCCGGCGTTGCTCGTGGTCGACCGCGACGGGGAGCAGAGCCACGTGTCGCTGGGCGTTCGCACGCCGGGCCGGTACTGGGAGCACCGCTGGGCGCTGTCGGTGCTCAACACCGCACTCGGCGGCGGCCTGAGTTCCCGTCTGTTCCAGCAGATTCGCGAATCCCGCGGCCTGGCCTATTCGGTGTACTCGACGGTGGACACCTTCGCTGACAGCGGGGCACTCTCGGTGTATGCGGGATGTCAGCCGGAACGGTTCGACGAAGTGGTCCGGGTGACCACCGATGTTCTGGAAGGCGTTGCCAGAGACGGGATCACCGCCGACGAATGCCGGATCGCCAAGGGCTCGTTGCGTGGTGGGCTGGTGCTCGGGCTGGAGGATTCCGGATCGCGCATGCACCGGATCGGGCGTAGCGAGCTCAACTACGGTGAACACCGGACCATCGATCACACGCTGGCCCAGATCGAGGCGGTGACTCTCGAAGAGGTCAACGCCGTCGCTCACCAGTTGCTGTCCCGCGACTACGGTGCCGCGGTGCTCGGCCCATATCGGTCGAAAAAGGCTCTGCCGCAACAGCTTCAAACTCTCGTCGGCTGACCCGCTACGCTGGGTCCGGTGACTGGACTCTCGCGGCGCAATGTTCTGATCGGTTCGCTCATGGCGGCGGCGGCCGTCGGTGCCGGTGTGGGGGCCGCCGCTCCGGCCTTCGCGGCCCCGATTGATGACCAGATCGCAGAACTGGAACGTCGGGACAATGCCCTGATCGGCTTGTACGCTGCCAATCTGGACTCCGGACAGACCCTCACCCATCGGCCGGACGAGATGTTCGCGATGTGCTCGACCTTCAAGGGTTATGCCGCTGCGCGGGTGCTGCAGCTGGTCGGGCGCGGGCAGTTGTCGCTGGACAACCTGGTGTTCGTCGACCCGGAGGCGATCGTGCCGAATTCGCCGGTCACCGAGACCCATGCCGGCGCCGAGATGACGCTGGCGGAATTGTGCCAGGCCGCGCTGCAGCGCAGTGACAACACGGCGGGCAACCTGCTGCTGAAAACCATTGACGGACCGGCGGGTGTCACCGCGTTCGCCCGCAGCATCGGAGACGAGCGCACCCGGTTGGACCGCTGGGAGGTTGAACTGAATACGGCGATACCTGGGGACCCGCGGGATACCAGCACGCCGGCGGCATTGGCAGGTGGATACCGCGCGATCCTCGCCGGTGACGCATTGGGCCCGCCGCAGCGGCGCCAGCTGGAGGACTGGATGCGGGCCAATCAGACCTCGAGCCTGCGTCCCGGACTGCCGGACGGCTGGACTACCGCCGACAAGACCGGGAGCGGGGATTACGGCAGCACCAACGACGTCGGGATCGCCTATGGGCCCGACGGACAACGGCTGTTGCTGGCCCTCATGACGCGGTCGCAGGCCGACGACCCGAAGGCCGACAACCTGCGCCCGCTCATCGGTGAGCTGACCGCTCTGCTGCTGCCGTCGCTACTCTGAGTGTCCGGCGGATTCGATTGCGGTCGAGCCATTCTCGGTGCCCAGGGCGTACGGACGGCTGCTAGGTCACCTGCAGCGAGTCGTCGCGCTGCAGAACGAAGAAATAGGGCTTGTCGGAGTTCCGCAGGTCCATTGCCCCGATCACGGCGTCGTCGGCCAGTCGCCGGAACACGTCGTTGATGGGCAGCTGGTCGTAGATCATGGTCGCGGTGTCGACGCCGCGGTAGCGGGTGGTGCGCAACCTGGCTTTGGGCGCGCGGGTCTGCAGCACGGGTCGCAACGCTGCGATCGGCGCCACCATCGACCGATTCCGAAGCAGCGGGAGCTTGGTCGACACGGCAAGGCCGCCGAAGGCCAGGACCGGGTTGAGGGCCCACAGCGATGCGCCGTCACCCGCGGGGAACAGCAGCGGGTGAACCGTCTCGCCATCGACGAACTGCTTGCCCCACCAGCCACTGGCCGCCAGTAGGCCATCCATCGGATGTCCGGTGGGCAATTCGGCACCGTGCCAGGTGCCGAACATGAACTGCGGCTCGACGGCCTCGGCCCCGTCGAAGACGTCCAGCGCCTCAGCCGTGGTCGTCGGAACGGTGGGGAACAACTGCTGCAACATGAACGTCACAGTACTTGACACGTGTCAATAATGGCCACGGTCGGAATGGACGTCGCCCGACCGGAGCGAACTCCAGCCGGGCGACGGTGGCTGAGATCAGGCCAGGAATGTGGCCGGATCGGTAAACGGCAGGTCGAGGTCCGAGGCAACCTGCTCGGACAGCAGCGCACCCTCGTGCGTCGCGAGGCCCTTGGCCAGCGCCTGATCCGCGGCGCAGCCGGCCTTCCAGCCCCTGTCGGCCAACTTGAGCACGTACGGCATGGTGGCGTTGGTCAGCGCGAACGTCGACGTACGCGGCACGGAGCCGGGCATGTTGGCCACGCAGTAGAAGACGGTGTCGTGCACGGCGAACGTCGGGTCGTCGTGGGTGGTGGGCCGTGAATCCTCGAAGCAGCCACCCTGGTCGATGGCGATGTCCACCAGCACCGCGCCGGACTTCATATGGGACACCGTGGAATTGGTGACCAACTTGGGGGCCTTGGCGCCCGGGATCAGCACTGCGCCGATCACCAGGTCGGCCTTCTTGACCGCCTCTTCGAGCTCCAGCGAGGACGAGTACCGGGTTTCGATGCCGGCGTTGGTCTCGTTGTCGATCTTGCGCAGCGTGTTGATGTTCAGGTCGAACACCGTGACGTGGGCGCCCATACCCTTGGCGATGCGGGCGGCGTTGTAGCCGGCCACGCCACCGCCGATGACGACGACCTCGGCCGGGGCCACGCCGGGCACACCGCCCATCAGGACACCGCGGCCGCCGTGGCTGCGCATCAGGTGGTACGCGCCGACCTGCGCCGACAATCGGCCGGCGACCTCGCTCATCGGGGCCAGCAGCGGAAGTGAACCATCGGCGGTCTGCACGGTCTCATAGGCGATCGAGGTGGTACCCGAGGCGAGCAGCGCGTCGGTGCATTCCTCGGACGCCGCGAGGTGCAGGTAGGTGAACAACGTCTGGCCCTTGCGCATGCGTGAGTACTCGGCCGCGATGGGTTCTTTGACCTTGAGGAGCAGCTCGGCCTCGGCCCACACCTCGTCAGCCGTGGTGACGATCTCGGCGCCGGTGGCCTTGAAGTCGTTGTCGGTGATGGCCGAGCCCTCGCCGGCGCCGGCCTGGACGATCACGTCGTGGCCGCGTCGGGTCAGCTCCGCCACACCCGCCGGAGTGATCGCCACTCGGTACTCATTGTTCTTGATCTCGGTCGGGACGCCGACGAGCATGATCGCTCCTTCACAGTTTGGGACGTTGGAAATAATTGTGAAGAACCCTCGAATATTGAGCAATATATCCGTTGAATATTCGCTAACATGATCGAGTGACGGAAGAATCCGCAATATTTGCCGGGCGGGCGGCCCGTTCGCCGAAGGATGTTCGGCCGGATCTCGATGAGGTGGACCGCCGCATCCTGCTGGCGTTGCATGCCGATGCCCGCATCTCCAACAGCGCGCTGGCCGACGCGGTCGGTATCGCCGCGTCGACGTGCCACGGTCGGGTGCGCAGGCTCCAGGACATCGGGGTGATCCGAGGCTTCTACACCGACATCGATCCGGCGGCCGTGGGGCTCAGCCTGCAGGCGATGATCTCGGTGAGTCTGCAATCGAACGCGCGGGGCAAGATCCGCAACTTCATCGCCCATATCCGTAGCCGGCCACAGGTGATGGACGTCTACTTCCTGGCCGGGGGGGACGACTTCATCCTGCATGTCGCCGCGCGCGATACCGATGACCTGCGGGCCTTCGTGATCGAGAACCTCAACGCCGACGCCGATGTCGCCGGAACACAGACCTCACTGATCTTCGAGCACCTGCGTGGGGCGTCACCGCTCTGAGCTCACCGCGCGGCTCACTGGGCCCGCAGTACCAGCCCGTTGCCGTCAGCGCCGGAGAGCTTCAGTTCGTCGCCGTCGATGGAGGTCTGGACCGTGCCCTTGAGGGCCCGCAGCACGGCCTGCTCAACCTTGCCGACCTCCGGTGCGCAGGCCATCCTGGTGGTGGCGAGCGGATCGAACTCGATGCTTGATCCGGAAACCGTTGCGTGGCCGCTGATCCGGTTGCAGCCGGTCGAACCACTGACGGCGCCGTCGTCCCCGATGGTCAACGTGGGCTTGGACTGTTCGAGTGCGACCGAGGTGGTGACCGCCTGCGCGGACATCAGGCTGGTGACCCGCCACGTGGTGCCGGTGAGCGGACGATCGGGATCGACCACCTTCTTGTCCCGCAGCGTGACGGTCGTGGCGTCGGTGCGCAACGTGAGATCGTCGCCTGCCAGGGACCAGGTTGGCGTGGCGTCGAAGAACTTCGACACCCAGGCATCCGAATCGCCGACCGGCGGTGGGCAGGCCATCATGGTCAGGGCCAACTGCGTGGCGGCGATCCGGCCTCCGGACAGGTCCGCGGTGCCCGAGCCGTGGTTGCAGCCCGCGAAGGTCCTGATCCGGTTGCCGTCGAAACTGACCGTCAGCGGCCCGTTTCCGGGGATCTGGTCACCTTCGACGTGCTCCGAGACAAAGGTGCGGCCGTTGAGGTCGGCTTCGTCGGCGGCCGCGTTGTTCGAGCAGCCCATGAACGCGAGAACAGCGACGGCGAACGGTGTCAGCGAGATCAGGCGCATGGCTTCACCCTAGATGGAAGATTCCTCTGCGCCCCGGCTATCTGCAGTCAGGTTGGCTCGCAGTCGAACTCGCCTTCCGACACGCTCACAACGACGACGCGGCCTCGATACTGTGGCGTCGTGGGCGATATGGACGGGGCAGAGCAAACTGCTGGTGGCGGACCGGTGCGTCGGTTGTCCCGCGGTGTCCGGATCGCCGACGTCAGCACAACCGTGCTGTTGTTCCTGGTCCAGGCCGGTTTGGGATTGGTCGCGCTGTTGAGCTTCATGGTGTTTCCGATGAGCATCGACAACTGTGCCTACGAGGCGTGCGGCGATGAGAAGTGGATCAAGTACGCCATGTGGGCGGCGATCGCGTCGTGGGTGCCGGCTGGACTTTTCTTTTGCGTCGGCTTTGTTCAACTAGGCCGTCGCCGAATTGCGTTTTGGTGGCTACTGATCGGCATTCTCGCCCAAGGTGGGGTCCTGTGGGCCGCCTGGCATATGGCAGCGCTCGCCGGACCGATCAAATAGTGATCGCGAGCCGGCGTCAATGCACGGCTTCAGCACAGAGGCCGGTGTGCAATGGCCTCCGGTGACGGCGATCAGGTTGGCTGACAGTCGGTTTCGTCGTCTCCCCGGACCGGTTCATCGGTCAGATACCTCTGCGGGTGGTGGTGGCTGTTGGTGCGGGATTGGCCGGTGTCCAGGAGTGGGGGCGGGATCCATTCGCATTGGCCGTGGCTGTTGATGCGGGTGGTCCATTTGCCAGGGCCGACCAGGCGTTGATCGGGCCCGCAGCCCAGGGTCAGTTCATCGACGTTGGTGCGCCCGCCTTTTGCGAAGTCTTGTTGGGCATGATGGACCTGGGATCGGTTCGCGGGTGCGGTGCAGCCGGGGCGGGTGCATCCGCGCTCGCGGCCGAACAGCATGAGCCGTTGGGCCAGGGTGGCGATGCGGCGGGTCCTGCCGAGATAGAGCGGCAAGCTGGTGTGTTTGTCGTAGACGGCGAGGTAGTGCCAGGCGTGGGCGGCCAAACGAATCACGTCGGGGATGGAGAGTTTGGTGCCACTGGTGGTGATCGCCACCCCGGCGCCTGCCTCGAGTTCTTGCAGGGTGGTGGTGACCACGATCGAGACGGGCAGCCCGTTGTGGTGGCCGAGTTCGCCGGACATCAGCGCGTTGCGGGTCAGGGCGAGCAGGGAGTCGTGGTTGCGTTGGGCCGGGGTACGGGTGTCGGCGTCGATCTGTTCTTGGGTGGGCGTGCCACTGGTGCAGGGATTTTCGTCGTCAGGGTTGCACATGCCGGGTGCTGCCGTCTTGGCGTTGACCGCGTCAAGGCCGGCGCGTAGCTCGGGGTTGATCCAACCGGACAGACGGGAGGATCCGTCGGGTTGTTGGGGTCCGATCACGATCCCGCGGCGTCGGGCGCACTGCTCGTCGGCAGGTTCTGGGCCGTCCTGATTCAGCAGATACAGGGCCTCGCTGACGGATTGCTGCAGGGTTTCGGGTGCATTCCGGGAGGCGACGGCGACCAGTTTTTCCTCGAACCGGGCTCGGTTGGCCGCATCGACCCAGGGCGGGCACTTGCGGAAGAACGATTCCAGGATCTCGATGTGGTCGGCGCTGACCCAGCCGCCGGATTGAGCGGCCGCGCTCGCCGCCCGCAGCGGCGGCAACGACTCGCCGGATATCGATGTGCGGGGCGCGAAGTTCAGTGCGTCGCGGTAGCGGCGGCGGGCCTCGGTCCCTGACACCCGCAGCCGGATGCGCAGGGCTTCGGGCCAGGATTTCGCGCCGATGTGCGCTGCGGTGCCCTGCTCTGCCAATGCGGCGACCGCGGGGTGTTCGATCGTGGGGATCAGGTTGCGGGCCTGCTGCAGCCCTGAGCACACGTCCAGCAACTGTGCGGTGGACAACGACGAGAACGGCAGCTCTCGCAACGCGGTCACCGCGTCGGCCAACGCGGCGATCCTGTCAGCCACCCCACTTTCCATGACTCGAACATTAGTTCGATGCCCTGACAGATTTCCGTTGTCTGATGCTGTAGTGACAAAAGAGGTCAAAGTTCTCTCGGACCGGCCCGGACGTCGCTGCCAACCCGGGCAGTAGGCTCCCAACCATGCGAGTTGGCGTTCTCGGGGCTAAGGGCAAAGTCGGCGCGACCATGGTGCACGCGGTCGAATCCGCGGAGGATCTGAGTTTTTCGACCGGGGTAGATGTGGGCGACCCGATGACGTTGCTCACCGACACCAAGACCGACGTGGTCATCGACTTCACCCATCCCGATGTGGTGATGGACAACCTGAAGTTCCTCATCGACAACGGTATCCACGCCGTCGTCGGGACCACCGGATTCACCTGGGATCGCATCGAACAGGTGGAGTCCTGGCTCAAGGCGAAGCCTGAGGCCGCGGTGCTCATCGCGCCGAACTTCGCCATCGGTGCCGTGCTCTCGATGCACTTCGCCCAGCAGGCGGCGCGCTATTTCGAATCGGTCGAGATCATCGAACTGCACCACCCGCACAAGGCCGACGCGCCGTCCGGCACGGCCGCTCGCACCGCGAAGCTCATCGCCGAGGCGCGGAAAGGCATGCCGCCCAACCCGGACGCGACCAGCACCGGCCTGGAGGGAGCCCGCGGCGCCGACGTGGACGGCGTGCCGGTGCACTCGGTGCGACTGGCCGGGCTGGTCGCCCATCAAGAGGTGCTGTTCGGGACGCAGGGGGAGACGCTGACGATCCGGCACGACAGCCTGGACCGGTCCTCGTTCGTGCCAGGCGTGCTGCTGGCCGTGCGCAAGGTCGGCGAGCGGCCGGGCCTGACCATCGGCATTGAACCGCTGCTCGACCTGTCGTGAACGACGGCGCGCGGTCGCTGCGCATCCAACTGGTGATCGGCTTCATGTGCCTGGCGCTGATCGCCTACTTCCTGATGCTCGGACGTACCGCGTGGATCTTCATCACCTCGGGTGAGCCGGCTGCGATCGGACTGGGCCTGGCGCTGTTGGCGTTCCCGCTGATCGGCATCTGGGTGCTGGTCACCACGCTGCGGGCGGGGCTGGCGCATCAACGGTTGGCGCGGCTGGCCCGCGAACAGGGCATGGAACTGGACGTCAGCGCGCTGCCGACACGTCCGTCCGGTCGTATCGAACGCGACGCGGCCGACGAACTGTTCGGGACGGTCAAGGCCGAATTGGAAGCCGATCCGGACAATTGGGTTCGCTGGTATCGGCTGGCCCGTGCCTACGACTTCGCCGGCGATCGGGGCCGCGCGCGCGAGACCATGCGCACGGCTGTGCGGATGCAGGAACAACAGGCGTCATGACCAAGACGCTGCTGGTGGTGCATCACACGCCGTCTCCGGCAACGCGAGAACTTCTGGAAGCGGTGCTCGCAGGCGCGCACGATCCGGACATCTCCGGTGTCGAGGTGCAGGCCAAGCCGGCGTTGGCTGCGACACTTACGGACATGCTGGCCGCCGACGGCTATCTGTTCGGCACCACAGCCAATTTCGGCTACATGAGCGGTGCGCTGAAACACTTTTTGGATACGGTGTACTACCCGAGCCTCGACCACGTGGCCGGGCGTCCGTACGGGCTGTGGGTTCACGGCAACAACGACACGGTTGGTGCGGCGAGTGCGGTCGACAAAATCGTGACCGGGCTGGCGTTGGTCAAAGCGGCTGACGTGCTTGAAGTTACGGGCGCGGTTGACGGCGGTGTCCGGGACCGGGCCTATGAGCTGGGCGGCACCCTGGCCGCAACACTGATGGAGTGATGGAGGAGAAGATGCCGGGTATCGCCGAACTCGCACTTGGGGCCGCCCCCATCGCCGGAGGTGCGATGCTCGGCGTGATCGCAGGCAACCTCAAGCCGCCGGACATCCGCGGGATGATCACCAAGGATCTCGATCTGTTGGACCGGTTGCCCGCCGAGGACGTCGAACGGAAGGCGCGGCTGAAGGCCAGTATCGACGAACGTATCGACGGCCTGATCGATGCGAGTGACCGCAGTCGCGAAATCCGTGAAGCCGCGATGTCCTACCGCGGGAATTGGCGGGACATCGTCGTTTTCGTGTGCGCGGTGCTGTTCACCATCGTTTGGTGGAACGTCAGTCACAGCCGGACCAACTGGCTGGTGATGTTCATCGCGATGATCATCGTGTCCGTTGCGGCAGGCATCTATGCGGGCCGTGGTATCGCCCGCGCGATCAACACCTTCATGCACCGCAACGACGCCAAACCGCAGGCCTGAGCGAACCTCAGTAGTGGTACGTGTCGGACGGGGCCGGCACGTGGTCCGGGTCGTCGCTGTACTCGGATTCGTGGATGCCGTACGCCCTGGCCAGATCGAGGATCTTGTTGGCCCGGGCGATACGTGGTAGGTCCGACCCGTTGCGGATCTCCCCGCCGTCGCGCTGGAATTCGGCGAAAAACTCCTTCGCCCAGCTGATCTCGTCCTGAGAAGGGGCCAGGCCCTCATTGACCGTCGGGCACTGGTCGGGGGTCAGACAGATCTTGCCGGTCATGCCGAACTCGGCCGAGACCGCCGTGGCCTCCGAAAGGCGCAGCGCGCTGGATCCCACCGTGGGGCCGTCGACGGCGCCGGGGAGTCCGGCGGCCTTGGCGGCGATGGTGAACCGGGACCGAGCGTAGGCCAGGGTTGCCGGACTGTCGCCGAAACCGGTGTCGCGCCGGAAGTCGCCGATACCGAACGCGAGCCGGAATGCGCCCTTGGCCGAGGCGATCTCGGTGATCCGCTCCAGGCCGCGGGCGGTCTCGACCAGTGCGACGATCGGCACGTTGGGTAGCCGCCGGGCGGTCTCGGTGACGTGGTCCACCGACTCGACCATGGCGAGCATGACGCCGCCCACCGAGCTGCCGGCCAGCATCTCCAGGTCGTCGGCCCACCACGGGGTGCCGAAGCCGTTGATCCGGACCCAGTCGCTGTTGCCGTCGCCCAGCCAGCGGGTCACCTTCTCGCGCGCGGAAACCTTGTCCTTCGGGGCCACCGCATCCTCGATGTCGAGGACGACGATGTCGGCACGGGAACGGGCCGCGGGGGCGAAGCGCTCATACTGCGCGCCGTTGACCAGCAACCAGCTCCGGGCCAGTACCGGGTCGATGCGGAATCCGGGCTCGGTGGGGTGGGATTCGTCGGAGAAGGGCTGGTCGTACACGCCGTCAATCGTCGCTTACGGCCTATGCCGGGGCGAATGCGGCCCCGAACACCCGCTCGGTGTTCTCCCAGTGCCGTTTTGCGGCTGCCTCGTCGTACACCGCCGCATGATCCGGCACCGCAAAGCCGTGCGCTGCCGGATAGAACTCGATCATGTGGTCGACGGCGGCGCCGGACAGCGCGTCCTCCAACCTCTTGCCATCGTCCTCGGTGAAGGAGGCATCGTTCTCGGCTGCGGCCACGTAGACCGTCGCCTGGATCTTGTCGGCCAGCAGGTGGGGGCTGTCCGGGTCGTCTTCGACCGCCAGTCGGCCGCCGTGGAAGGACAGCGCGGCCGCGACTCGCTCCGGCACCCGGGTGGCGACGATCAGCGAGGCCCGCCCACCCATGCAGTAGCCGGTGGTGCCGAACTTCTCGCCGGAGACGTCGGGGCGGGCCGCCAGATAATCGAAGAACGACTCGGCGTCGGCGGCCAAGACCTCCGGAGTGAGAGTGCCCATCAGCTTGAAGAGCTGCTTGCGCTGCTCCTGGTCGGTGAACACGGTGTTGAGGTCGAAGGGTCCCCAACCCGGGTTGCGGTAGTAGACGTCGGGTACCAGCACGACGTAACCGAATCCGGCCAGCTTCGTCGCCATCTCTTCCATGGTGGGGCGCAGGCCGCCGGCGTCGGGAAACAGCACGACCCCAGGCCAGGGACCGTTGCCTTCCGGTGTGGCGACGGTGACGCGGCAGGTCCCGGCGGGCGTGGTGATGGTGTCTTTGGTGGTCGGCATGGCTTCCGTTCTACTCCCCGTGCCGGCACGTAAGCTGAATGAGTGCCGATCCAGACGCCCTACGAGGACCTGCTGCGGAAGGTGACCGAGCAGGGGGTGTCGAAATCCGATCGCACCGGTACCGGCACCCGCAGCCTGTTCGGGCATCAGCTGCGTTACGACCTGGCCGCCGGTTATCCGTTGATCACCACCAAGAAGGTGCACACCAAATCGGTGATCTACGAGTTGCTGTGGTTCCTGCGCGGCGATTCGAACGTGCGGTGGCTGCAAGACCACGGCGTCACGATCTGGGATGAATGGGCCAGTGAGACAGGCGATCTCGGTCCGGTCTACGGCGTGCAGTGGCGGTCATGGCCGACCCCGTCGGGGGAGCACATCGACCAGATCTCGAATGCCCTCGAGCTGCTCAAGCGCGATCCTGATTCACGGCGCAACATCGTTTCGGCATGGAACGTCGGCGAGATCCCCCAGATGGCACTGCCACCGTGCCACGCCTTCTTCCAGTTTTACGTCGCCGACCAGAAGTTGTCCTGCCAGCTGTATCAGCGCAGCGCAGACCTGTTTCTCGGGGTGCCGTTCAACATCGCCAGCTACGCCTTGCTGACCCACATGATGGCCGCGCAGGCCGGGCTCGGCGTCGGTGAGTTCGTCTGGACCGGCGGCGATTGCCACATCTACGACAACCACGTCGAGCAGGTGGCCCTGCAGCTCAGCAGAGAACCCAGATCCTACCCGGAACTTGTTCTGGCTCAACGTGATTCGATTTTTGACTACAAGTACGAGGATATTGCGATTCTGAACTACGACCCACACCCGGCGATCAAGGCGCCCGTCGCTGTATGACCGGTGATCTTCGACAGCTGGCGATGATCTGGGCACAGTCGACCTCGGGCGTCATCGGCCGTGACAACGGCATCCCCTGGAACCTGCCGGAGGACCAGGCCCGCTTCAAACAGCTCACCCTCGGACAAACCGTGGTGATGGGCCGGCTGACCTGGGAGTCACTGCCGGCCAAGGTCCGCCCGTTGCCGGAGCGGCGCAACGTCGTCATCACCCGCAACCCGGGGTACGTCGCAGACGGTGCTGAGGTACTGCCCGGAATCGACGACGTCTTCCGCGGTTGGGTGATCGGCGGGGCGCAGATCTACGCGCAGGCCCTGCCGTTCACGGTCCGGTGTGAAGTGACCGAGATCGACATCGACCTGCCCCCGGCCGAGGGGGACGCGTTGGCGCCGGTACTCGACGACTCCTGGACCAGGACCACCGGGGAATGGCTGACCAGCAACTCGGGCTTGCGGTACCGATTCTGCAGCTACGTGCGCACGTTGTAGCCGGCGGCCACTTGTCGGTGGCGTAGGGAACGATGGCGAGGTGCCTACCCTCACGATCGCGCAGGCCCGCCGCGTCGCCGTCGCCGCGCAGGGGTTTCACGCACCCAAACCCCGCGGCCCCGTCACCCGCGCGCATCTGCGCAGGTTGATCTCCCGGATTCAGGTGCTGCAGCTGGATTCGGTGTCGGTGGCGGTGCGGGCGCACTACGCGCCGGTGTTCAGTCGGCTGGGTCCGTATGACCGGGACGCGCTGGACCGGGCGGCGTGGTCGCATAGCGCCCGTTCACCGCGGCTTCTGGTGGAGTACTGGGCGCACGAGGCCGCGCTGATGGCGGTCGAGGATTGGCCCCTGCTGCGATGGCGAATGCGGGAGTACACCCACGGCCGGTGGGGCACCGAGATCGTCCGGAAGAACCCCAAGCTGGCCGAAGACATCGTGGCCGCGGTCGCCGAGCTCGGGCCGTCCACCGCCGGCCAGATCGAGGCCCATCTGGAGTCTGAGCCGCGCGGCCGCAAGGGACCGTGGTGGGACCGCAGCGAGACCAAGTGGGTGGCCGAGGCGCTGTGGTCCTCGGGGGTCCTGACGACGGCGACGCGCGTCGGCTTCGCCCGGCACTACGACCTCACCGAGCGGGTACTGCCACCGGAGGTGGTGGCCCGGCAGGTCGACGACGAGGAGGCGGTTCGGGAGCTGGCCCTACGCGCGGCCACCGCGCTGGGCGTCGGCACCGAGGCCGACATCCGCGACTACTTCCGGATGGGAGCCAAGCAGGTCAAACCGGCGCTCGCCAAGCTGGTGGCCGACGGGGAAATTGAGCCCGTCGACGTCGAGGGCACTCCGGCTTACCTGCGCGCGGGCCAGACCGTGCCGAGCCGTGACCGCGGGACCGCACTGCTGTGCCCGTTCGACCCGTTGGTCTTCTTCCGGCCCCGGGTCGAGCGGTGGTTCGATTTTCACTACCGCATCGAAATCTACGTACCCGCGCCAAAACGCCAATTCGGTTACTACGTATGGCCGTTTCTGCTCGACGGGGAGCTGGTGGCGCGGGTGGACCTCAAACGCACCGATGCGGCGCTGCAGGTGCTGGGCGCATTCACCGAAGACGGCCGAGACCGTTCTCGAGTGGCAGACGCGCTGGCCGAGGAGTTGCGCTCGATGGCCTCGTGGCTCGGGGTCGACAACGTGACGGTCGCTCGGCGGGGCGACCTCGCCGCGTTTTTGAATCGGAGCCTGCGGGGCTGACTTGTGTGCCCGCAGGCTCCGGTCGTCGTCTAGTCGTGCGCCCCGGTGCTCACCACCAATCGTCCGGTGGTCTCGCGGGCGGCCATCCGCGCCAACGCCTGCGGTAGTTCATCCCATGCCACGTTGTCGCCCACCACAGTCTGTAGCCGGCCGGTACGCATCAGCTCGAGAATCTGCACGTGGGCGTCGAGGCCCTCGGAGCGGGCCGGCCAGTTGAACCCGAGTGTGCGGCGGACGGCCAGGGGATCGGTCACGTAGACCAGACACACCCCACACACGTCGAAGTTGCCGTAGGCGATGGGGCGCGGCGAGATGTAATCGCCGTCCTCCAGGGCGATGTCCTCGGCGAACCCGGCCATCAGGTGCCGTCCGTTGAATCCCATGCAACGGAACGTATCCGTCGTCACGCTGCCGCCCACCGCGTCGAACGCAACATCCACACCACGGCCGTAGGTGAGGTCCATCACCTGCTCGACCCAGTGGCCGCCGCGGTAGTTGATGGCATGGTCGGCGCCGAGTTTCCGGCAGAGCTCCAGCTTCTCTTCACTGCCGGCAGTGGCGATCACCTTGGCGCCCAGCGCCTTTCCGAGAACCAGGGCGCCCGATCCGGTGCCGCCGGCAGCGGCGTGCACCAGCAGTGTTTCACCGGGCTTCAGGCGGCCGCGTTCGCGTAGTGCGAACCAGCCCAGGTGAAACGGGTAGTGCAGGGCGGCGCCGTCGACGTCGCTGACCCACTCCGGCAAGTCGAGCACTGTTGCCGCATCGACGATGGCGTAGGAGGCATAGCCGCCGAACGCCATCACCGGGATTCCGACCACGCGGCGGCCGACCAGGTGTTCGGCGCCCTGGCCCGCGCTTTCGACCACCCCGACCGCTTCCATGCCTGGCACGAACGGCGGTTGCAGGGGCAGCGTGGTGTAGCGCCCCTTGATGATGTCGATGTCGTTGAAGTTCAGGCAGAACGCGCGGACCGCCACCCGGACTTCGTTGGGGCCGGGTGCCCGCACCTCCACCGTTTGGCGTTCCAGTACCTCGGTGGGCTCACCGAGCGCCGTGGCGACCCAGGCCTCGGCCGAGATGGGCTGTGGTGCAGTGTGAGTCACGTGCCCTCCGTGGTGGTGAGAAAGCGGTCCCGGTAATCCCGGAATCGCTCGGCCAGGGCGGCCGGATCGAGTTGAAGGGTCGCCGCGTCGTAGATGACGCCCCCGTAGCGTCCCCGTGGATGTTCGGTGAGGAAGTCGGACATCGCCGCACGTACGTCATCACCGAAAGGCTGGTCGGCGAGTCGGTAGATGCCGGCCAGCGTGCCCCGTTCGTCGGCCATGAAGTCGTCGAATCGGACGTCGATGGACTGCCCGGCCGGCAGCGCGTCGCGATCGCGGATGCAGCCCGCGAGCAGATCGCCGATACGCTTCAGCCAGTGCTCGGTCATCTTGGCCACATCGGGCCGGTCCACGGCCATCCGCATGGCGTAGCAGATCATGGTCATCATCGACAGCGTCACGTCGACTGGATCACGGTGGGTGACAATGAAAGTCGCGTCCGGGAAGGTCGCGGCCAGGGTCGGGAACTGTTCCAGATGCTGTGGTGACTTGAGTACCCAGCGGGCTCCGCCGCGGAGCCATTGCATCGCCTGCAGGCTGCGCTTGACGTAAGCGTATGACGGCGCCTGGTCGTGTGCCTTGTAGTGGGCGGTGAAACTCGGCACGTAGTAGGTGGTTTCGAACAGCATGCCGGAGATGTCGTTGGCCAGGAGCTGGATCTCCTCGTGGGCGTGCTCGACGGTCATGTCGTGCATCCGGCGAAATTCCGGCAACGAAGTGTTCATCAAATCCACGGCGGCGGCGCAGCGGTCCCGACGCGGTGCCGGCGTGTCCTCGCCGGGGCCGGGCACGGGTTCGAGGCTCTCCCAGTAGGGCAGGTAGCGCAGTGCGGGATCCGCGGCAAGCAGATTGTGCAGATGCGTGGTGCCGGTACGGGGGAGGCCGCAGATGATGATCGGCCGTTCGATCTCGATGTCTTCGATCTCGGGATGGTCGGCGATGAGCGCTTCCAGCCGCAGCCGGTTCACCAGGTTGCCGACCAATTGCTCGAACGCTATCGCCAGGCCGGTCTGCGACAGGCCCGCCTCGTCACGCAGTGCGGTACAGAGAACGTCGAGACGTTCCCGGAATGCGGGGTCGCCGAAATTGTCCAACCCGGATCGCTCGGTCGCGGCCGTCAGCAGCGCTGCCGGGTTCAGATCGAGATTCGCGCCGTAGGCGGCCAGTCCGTCGCGGATCGGTTGGGCTGCCGGGGGATACACCGGGTTGGACAGATCATCGAACCGGACCGGCGCCGGACGTTGCATGCTGGTGGTCACAGGGCCGCGACCTCGGCCACGTCGACGACCCGGCACTGCGGGTGTGCCGGGGTCTCGTCGGGCAGGAACCAGCGCAGCCAGATGAGGCCCTTGGACCGTCCGGCCGTGGAGACCCAGTTCGGGTGCCCGGGGTCCTTGTCGCTGATGACGATCCGCCAGGACCCATCCGGTTCGTAGGTGACGTGGGCGCCGTTGATGGTGACCCGCTCGTGGGTGTAGTCGAAGGTGTGCAGGAACGGATTCCACAGGCAGAGGTTCCAGAACACGCACTCAGGTGAGGTGCCCTCGATGATCAGGGCCTGATCCGGCGTCAGCTCGTAGGCGCCCATGGCGTACGCCGCGTCCGCGGCGGACCACCCGTAGGCGTTCTGGGGGACCGGGAACGGCGGGTGCAGTTGGTTGGCGGGCTCCACCTTGGTGGGCAGGAAGGAAACCTGTTCGTGCAGCCAGTTCTTGGCGTAGCGGAAGCGGCGGGCCAGGTCCGCGGCACTGTCCGAACGCCGGGCGGGCGGATTGAGCGTCTCGATCCGCCAGACCGGCCGGCGCTCGGTGGCGGAATCGTTCAGATAGTCACGGGTCAAGGCGAATTCGGCGTCGGCTTCCAGTTTGAGCCAGGCGCCCGGGTGGGGGTCGGGGCTCATGATGAACTCGAAGTTGCCGTCCTCGTCGAATTCCAGGTCGCGATTGTTGATGGTACCGACGATGCGATCGCTGTAGCGCCCTTCGCCAGGCCCGCCATAGACGGTCATCGACAGGTACACCGCATCGCCGCGGTTACCGGTGACGCGGTAGGTGCGGCCTGGGTTCAGGGGTGCGAGCTGATAGAAGGCGTCCGCGTTGTCCCCGCCCCATTTGAGATACGGGCTGGTGACGTCGATCAGGATCGGCTTGTCGCGGTCGCCCCGCACATACGCGTCGACGCTGACCTGCAGCACGCTGAACGCCAGGCGGTATCCGTCGAGCAGGTCGGGTTCGCTCAGCGTGGGTTCGGCATCGAGGAGCTTCTGCTCGATGCCGCGCACCTCGTCGAGAAGCGCGTTGAACGCCTCGGACAGCTCGGTCCTGTCGGTCATGGTCGATCCTTCTTTCGTGGTTGTTTACGTCCGGCTCCTTCGATCAGCAAGGAACACAGTCGGTCTGCGGTGTCGTCGACGTCGATGTCCGGCTCCATGTGGGCGGTGTAGAACGCGGTGCCGATCAACGTTTGGTAGACCATGTCGATGTCGACATCGGTGCGAACCCGGCCCTGCTCCACGCCAGAGGCGACCAGGGCGCGGAAAGCCCCCTTGGTCTGCTCGTCGAGCAGTTGCTGGGTCTTGATGTGGAGTTCCGGATCGCGGCGACGCTCGGTGAGGATGCCGAGTGCGGCGGCCTCGACCACGGGATCACGCCAGAAGGCGAGCACTGCGGAGGTGAAGCCCCGCAGGTCGGCCTCGAAATCTCCTGAGAGCGACAGGAGTTCACCGCCAAGTGGTTGGCCGAAGGCGGCATCGAAGACCAGGTGGGCCTTCGACGGCCAGCGCCGGTAGATGGTGGGCCGGCTGACACCGGCCGCACGGGCGACGGCCTCGATGGAGAGCTGGTCATAGCCGTCCTGTGCCAGCAAGGCACGGGTGGCGCACATGATGTCGCGCTGAGTTTGTGGATCACGCGGCCGCCCTGGGCTTGTGAGCGAGGACACATGATTACGTTACGATACGTCACGTAATTGCGTCAATAGTCAATAGGTGCGGCACCTGGGTTGCGTTGGCGCATTCTTGCCGTTTTCGACACCCGGGTCGTGGTCGTCGTCGATCAACAGCCCTCTGGTCGAAAGCGACGAGGCGGGTGAGGCGCGGGCGGCTCAGATCATCTGCAGGGCCGCCAGGCAGACATCGGTCGAGGCGAACGCATGGGTGGGTTTGACGCGTTTGTGGGAGACGCCGCCGCGTCGCCGCTCGGAGAAGATGATGCGACCGTCGGGGCTGAACCCGATTTCCAGCTCCGTCACCACGCCGGTTGCGCTCAGCAGAGGGTGTTCCCAGACCATCGTGCGGTACTCCGCGTTGGGTCCGCTGTCGAAGATCAGGTCCCAGTCTTTCTCATTGGCGCGTTCGCGGACCAGATCCAGCATCTCGTAGTGCACTGTGGTTCCTCTCATGGTTGTTTTCGATGGTCGTTTGATGGAGATGTATTGCGTGACAGGGCTATCGATGCGGTCTCGCCGGGTACGTTTGTCGGTGCTCCGAGCTTGGTTCAATCGGCGGCTGGCGTCTGTCCGCTGATCGGACCACCAACCGGGCCACGCTCGATCCGCCGATCGGGGGACGAAGGTGGACGGATTGGTCGCTGCCCCTCGATCAGCGACCAATCCGTCGGCCTGGGTGGCTCGGCCCTTCCCGGTGGCTCAGCGCCCAGGCAGAACCTGGGTGACCGTGGCCTGCAAGTCGGCGCCCTCGGGGCCGGAGATGCCGGTCTCCCGGTCGAAGGTCGCGGTCCCGTCCGCGTCAATGGTGAAGTTGCCGACCTGATCCTGATCGCCCCCGGTCACCTTGAAGATCACGGTCGTCTTGTCTGGCAACGGCTTTGCGCTGACGTATTGCGGGTTGATGGTGTACCGGTAGTTGCATCCCGCCGAGCCGTAGCACTTCTGCTGGGTGACGACCACGTCGATGACGAAATCGGCTGCGGTGGGTGGCGATGCGATGGGGGACGGTGTCGAGGACGACGTCAACCCGGCGCCCCACATCGGTGTGTCGGTGGGATTCGTCGAGACCCGGTCCGGAGACACACAGCCCGCGAGCGTGAGTGCAGCGGTGAGGAGTGTCGCGACCAGGGTTGCGCGAATGGTCGTGCGTAGCATCGCTAGACCTTCCTTTTCAGGTGGGTGGGCCGGGTGGTGGGGCAGGGTCCAAGCTGTGAACCCGCCGCCCGGTGTCCGGGGAACAGGACAGTAAAGAGGAGGGGTCCGACAAGTTGGGTCAGGACGCGACGGCCGGGTCGTGGAACTCCTCGTCGGGCACCTCAGACAGGGACAGCCCGGCGGCGGATCGCGTAGGTGCTGCAGTCGCCGTGAGTTTTGTCGGTCCCCGCGCGGAGAGTTGGCGCCATGACTAATCAGCAGAAGCCCGGCACCCCGAGCACTGCCTCACGTCTACCAACCCTCGGCACAGAGCGTTTCGCTGCACTGATCGATGGAGCTCGTTGGTTGCAGGTTGTCGTGTGGAGATCGCCTCCATCACGAACTCTGCGCCCGCTCGTACTCGGCAGCACTGGAGACGGCGAGCGCGACGGCGCCGCCGACGGCCGCGATGAAAGCGATGGCCACCAGCCAGCCGTATCCCGGCCGTGAGAGATCACCCAGCAGAACCACGCCGACGATGCCCGGCACTACGGTTTCGCCGACCACCAATGCCGCAGCCACACCGTTCACCGAACCCACCTGCAGGGCAACGGTGAACAGATAGAAGCCGCCGAGACCGGCGACCACCACGGCCCACGTCGCCGGGTCAACGATCAGCACACGCACGTTCAAGGGATCGAGACCGTCGACGAGCCGGATCGCCACCGCCATTGCCCCGTAGAGCACGCCGGCGATCAGGCCGGCCGGCACGGCGGCACGCCGTCCGAGGAACCGGACCAGTGTGGCACCCAGGCCCAGGATGATCGCGGACACCACCAGCACAGCCCAGTGCATGGCCGCGCCCGGATCGCGGTCGCCCAGATGTCCGGCGGTGGCTCCCAGGATGCACAGCGCCACAAGAACTATGGCGATGGCGGTCCAGTCGCGCCGATGCAGTCGAACGTGGAGAACGAAGATGCTCAACACCGCGGTCACCACGAGGTTGGCGCTGATGATCGTCTGCGACAGGAACAGTGGAATCAACCGCGCCGAGACCAGGCTGCCCACGAAGCCGAGGAGGTCGAGCGCCATTCCTGCGATGAAGACCGGTGCGAGCATCGCGCCGATCGTCGACCGCAGGGTGGGGCCGCTGTCAGGTGTGTCGGCTTCCGTCGCACCCGAACGTCCTGCGGCATACGACTGCAACACCGAGGCCGTTCCATAGCCGACGCACGCCAGCAGTGCGGCGGACACACCGATCAGCACTGCGAACCGTCGGCGTGTAGCGGCGGTGCGATCGGGCCAGCACGGAACATCAGCCGAGTCTAGGAGCGCGATCAGGTGAACGGTCGTCGATTTCTACCGCAGGGTCATGGATCCGGACGATCAACAGCCCGGAGGTAGAAAGCGGCGCATCAGCGATTCCTGAAGGTCAGTGCGGGAGCTGATTCAGCACGGCCGTCGTGACATCGAAGACCACCGCTGCGTCGTCACCGTTGACCGCGACGACGGGCACGAGTCGGCTGGGGCGGGCGGCGTCAACACCGTCGAAGCCGTCCCCGACGACCGCGTCAGCGAAGGTCGTTCCCTCGTGGACCTTGTGGTAACCGTCGTGATTCCCGAACTTCGTCGGCTCGCCATCGGCGGCCACCACTTCGTGCGTCTGGTAGTCGAAAGTCACCAAGACCTCGACGGCGTCGACGGTGAAGAAGCACGACGTCAAGGACTGGTCCTTCCAGTCGAACGACACCGTCCGCGACTCCTGCAACTTCGGCACGACTGCGCACGGAGCGGAGTCGGTGAGGGCGGTCACCGACGTGTGCGGGGAACTGCCCTGCGTCGGGTGTTCCGGCCATGTCGCGATCACCGCGCGGGCCAGCGGATCGGCGGTCGCGCAGGCATCGCGATCGCGTTCCATCGACACCCTCATCCGCACGGCAATCTCGTTCTCGAATGCCACGTCGTAGTTGCATGCGCTTTCGACGAGCTGATCACGCACCTCGGGCGCCAGAGCCGTGGCAGCATCGATTCGGCGTGCCTTGACACCGTCGATCTCGTCGAGTTCGCCGAGCGACGAAGTCAGGAAATCGAAGGGCGAGAAGGCAATTGACCAGCTCACGTCGATCCCGCGGGTGGTGCCGTCATCCACGAGGGCTTCACATGAGGTTGAGTTGGACGACGTCCCGATCGCCTTGACGGTGCCGAGCACCTCGAGATGGCTGGGCTCGATCAATGCGCACGGATCGATCCCGAGAGCCCACGTGATGGTCTCCGCACGTGACAGCGTCTGCGATGCCGGCGTCGAAGTCGACGAAGGCGACGGTGCGGTCCCCGGCGTCGTCGAGGTTGTCGTCGAGCAACCCGCGGCCAGCACCGCCACTGCCGAGAACACCCCGACCCGCATCGACTGCAACATTGCGTCCCCCAACTGGATGAAGCCCGAAGTCTGCCACCCATCTCGGCGACGATCTCTCTCATCCAGACATTGGTGCAGCCAGTAGACAGCTCGACAGTAGGGTGGGCGAGTGGCCGAGATCGCGCCGCTGCGCGTGCAGCTGATCGCCCAGACGGAATTCCAGGCACCGCCTGACGTGCCGTGGAGCACCGATGCCGCGGGTGGGCCTGCGCTCACCGAGTTCGCGGGCCGGGCCTGTTACCAGAGTTGGTCGAAGCCCAATCCCAGGACGGCGACCAACGCGAGCTACATCCGCCACATCATCGACGTCGGCCATTTCTCGGTACTCGAACACGCGTCGGTGTCGTTCTACATCAGCGGGATCTCCCGGTCGGCCACCCACGAACTGATCCGGCACCGGCACTTCTCCTATTCGCAGCTCTCGCAGCGCTACGTCCCGGAGAACGACGCCGAGGTGGTAGTTCCGCCCGGGTTCGAAGACGATCCCGAGTTGGTGGAGCTCTTCACCGCAGCCGCCGACGCCAGCCGCGCGACCTACACCGACCTGCTGTCACGGCTGGAAGCCAAGTTCGCGGACCAACCCAACGCGGTTCTGCGTCGCAAGCAGGCCCGGCAGGCCGCCCGGGCTGTGCTGCCCAACGCCACCGAGACCCGCATCGTGGTCACCGGCAACTACCGCGCCTGGCGCCACTTCATCGCGATGCGGGCCAGCGAACACGCTGACGTGGAGATCCGCAGGCTGGCGATCGCCTGCCTGCGTGAGCTCGTCGAAGCCGCCCCCGCGGTGTTCTCCGATTTCGAGATTTCGACGCTCGCGGATGGTAGTGAGGTGGCAACCTCGCCTTTGGCCACGGAGGCTTGACGGAGTGGCCGGTCAACACCGCGACGAAGGTCCGATCGACCCGGGGTAATCTTGGCGCGTGAGCACGAGCGGAATCGATGTGACAGTCCAGTTGGGCACGGTGTTGACCGCAATGGCAACTCCGTTCAAGCCCGACGGTTCGCTGGATCTCGAAACAGCCGCTCGTCTGGCCAATCGCCTGGTCGACGCGGGGTGTGACGGTTTGGTGCTCTCGGGCACCACCGGCGAATCGCCGACCACCTCCGATGACGAGAAGCTCGCGCTGCTGCGCGTGGTGCTCGAGGCCGTCGGCGACCGGGCCCGGATCGTCGCCGGTGCGGGCAGCTATGACACCGCCCACAGCGTGCACCTGGCCAAGGCCAGCGCCGCCGAGGGGGCACACGGCCTGCTCGTGGTGACGCCGTACTACTCACGTCCCCCACAGGCCGGCCTGGTCGCGCACTTCACCGCGGTCGCCGACGCCACGGACCTGCCGAACCTGCTCTACGACATTCCGCCCCGGTCATCGATCCCGATCGCCTGGGAGACCATCAGCATCCTGGCTGCGCACCCGAACATCGTGGGCGTCAAGGACGCCAAGGGCGATCTGCACGGCGGCGGCCAGATCCTTGCCGAGACCGGGCTGGCGTACTACTCCGGGGACGACACCCTGAACCTGCCCTGGCTTGCCATGGGTGCCGTCGGCTTCGTCAGCGTCTGGGGACACCTCGCTGCAGGCCAGTTGCGGGACATGTTGACCGCGTTCAACTCTGGCGATATCGCCACCGCCCGCAAGATCAACCTGTCGTTGGCCCCCTTGGCCCGCGCCCAGGCCCATCTCGGCGGAGTCACGATGTCCAAGGAAGGCCTGCGATTGCAGGGATTCGATGCGGGTCTGCCGCGGCTGCCCCAGATCCCGGCCACCCCGGGCGAGATCGAGGCGCTGGCAGTCGATATGCGTGCGGCAGCGGTGTTGCGATAGTGGCCACCGAGCTCGCGCCCCCCAAGCCCCTGGCCCCCGGCGGTCTGCGAGTTACCGCGCTGGGTGGAATCAGCGAAATCGGCCGCAACATGACGGTCTTCGAGCACCTGGGCCGCCTGCTGATCGTGGACTGCGGGGTGCTCTTCCCGGGGCACGACGAACCGGGCGTCGACCTGATCCTGCCGGACCTGCGTCACGTGGAGAACCGGCTCGACGATGTCGAGGCACTCGTCGTCACCCACGCCCACGAGGACCACATCGGGGCGATTCCGTTCCTACTCAAGCAGCGTCCGGACATTCCGGTGGTCGGCTCGAAGTTCACTATCGCGCTGATCCGCGAAAAGTGCCGCGAGCACCGCATCAAGCCGGTGTTCGTCGAGGTCGCCGAGCGGCAGAGCAGCCAGCACGGCGTCTTCGAATGCGAGTACTTCGCGGTCAACCACTCCATCCCGGGATGCTTGGCCGTCGCGATCCACACCGGTGCCGGCACCGTCCTGCACACCGGAGACATCAAGCTCGACCAGCAGCCGCTCGACGGCCGTCCGACGGACCTGCCGGGCATGTCCCGGCTCGGTGACGCCGGCGTCGACCTGTTCCTGTGTGACTCGACCAACTCCGAACACCCGGGTGTCAGTCCGTCCGAGAGTGAGGTCGGCCCGACGTTGCACCGGCTGATCCGCGGTGCCGAGGGCCGCGTGATCGTGGCCTGCTTCGCCTCGAATGTCGATCGCGTGCAACAGATCACAGATGCGGCGGTGGCGCTGGGGCGGAAGGTCTCGTACGTCGGACGCTCGATGGTGCGCAACATGGGCATCGCCCGTGAGCTCGGCCTCCTGCGGGTCGCCGACGCCGACATCCTCGACATCGGGGCGGCCGAGATGATGCCGGCCGAGAAGGTCGTCCTGATCACCACCGGTACCCAGGGCGAGCCGATGGCCGCGCTGTCGCGGATGTCGCGCGGCGAGCATCGCAGCATCACGCTGACCGCGGGCGATCTGATCATCCTGTCCTCGTCGCTGATCCCCGGCAATGAGGAAGCCGTCTACGGTGTCATCGACGCGCTGGCCAAGATCGGCGCCCGCGTTGTCACCAATGCCCAAGCGCGCGTTCACGTTTCAGGCCACGCCTACGCCGGTGAGTTGCTGTTCCTCTACAACGGGGTGCGGCCTCGAAATGTAATGCCGGTGCACGGCACCTGGCGTCACATGCGCGCCAACGCGGCGCTGGCCGCCAGTACCGGGGTTCCGCCGGAGAACATCGTGCTGGCGGAGAACGGTGTGAGTGTGGACCTGGTGGCCGGTAAGGCCTCGATCTCCGGTGCGGTGACCGTCGGCAAGATGTTCGTCGACGGGTTGATCACCGGCGATGTCGGCGACGCCACTCTCGGTGAACGCCTCATCCTGTCTTCGGGTTTCGTCGCGGTGACGGTGGTCGTGCACCGTGAAACCGGGAAGCCCGCCGCTCCGGCCCATCTGTATTCCCGCGGGTTCTCCGAGGATCCGAAGGCGCTGGAGTCGGTGGCCCGCAATGTCGAGCGGGAGCTGGAAAGTCTTGCCGCCGATAACATCACCGACCCGATCCGGATCGCGCAGGCCGTCCGGCGGACGGTGGGCAAGTGGGTGGGCGAGGTTTACCGACGCCAGCCGATGATCGTTCCGACCGTCATCGAGATCTGACCGAATTGGTGCGCGGACCGCGTCGCCGGCCCGGTTAGATTGGGTCGGTGAGCCATCCCGCACCACAGGTGCCATGTGAACGACGTCGTCCGCTTCCGCCGTTCAATTCGGTGGACGACGTCAAACGGGCAGTGGTGTATCCCTACTTTCTTCGATATCTGCTCATCGTGGGCGGCATCCTGTTCGCGCTGGTGTTCCCCTGGGCGATCTATGCCGTTGTCGTCCGGGAGGACGGACCCGACACCATCGTCACCGTCGTGTTCGTGATCGCGCTCGCAACTGTCGCCGTGGGATCAAGGATCATGCCCTCCATCCTGGCGCGACGCTTCTACGACCGGGTGATGCGCGGGGGTGTGCTGTGCGACGTATATCCGGCCGGCTTGCCCGATACCAAGGCCGCGATCTTGATCGACGCCAGGTTGTCCGATGCGCAGGCGGCGTACGTCCACGACGTGATGACCACCTGGCTCGGGAGGTTGGCTTCGGACCCGGCGACCCGTGAACAGGCCGGCGAACTGTTCGCCGATGGCCCGATTCGCAGCGCCGACGGACTCGCCGGCCCAGCCGCCCGGGGTGGGTTCCTTGTCGCCCGCGACACGGATCCGCACAAGGGTTGGCGTCTGGTGTTGGCTGAGGAAAACCCGCGCGACCCGCACCGGCCGTATTCGAAAGGCCTTGTGGTCAAGGTCGAGACGCCGAGCATGGAGTCAGCCCGCAAGTAGCAGAATCCCGCCGACCAGCAGTGCGATCACCTTGATGAGCTCGAACCCGACGTAGTAGTAATGCGCCCGCGAACGTGACTCGGCCTCTTCGCCCGGGGCGACGGCCAGCACGGCGTCAGAGCGCTGAATCAGCTTGGGCCGCACCGCGATCAACTGCACCGCCAGTGCCGCGACGGCAACTGCGAAGGCCGCGATCACCGCTGCCGACGGGCGGTGCATGGCGAAGACCAAGATGATGACGACGGCGAATGCGGTTTCCACCGCGTTGAGCGCACGGAAAACCCTGCGCCCGATGCCGAGTCCGATCTGCAGCGTCACGCCCGGGGCCCGGAACTTCAGCGGCGCCTCGATGAACGAGATCGCCAGCACCATGCCCAGCCAGCAGAAGGCGACCGCGACCGCGACCGCCAGACCGGCATTCATCACATATCTCCCATCGGGCCTACTTCTCGGCCAATCGTCCCGTCAGTGGGTGCTTGCCAGCTTGCCAAAGGCCCCTGCATGAGCCCGAGGTGGATTGGCGCGGTGATCACGGATAGAGTTTATACAAGTTTTAATTGTAAAAACTAGGGCAGGTACGTGACCGGCCCGGAAAGGGATCTGTCCGATGGCTGAAGACGTGGCAGGACGCGACGATGTGGAGCTGTTGCTCTGGCGGTTCTACAGCAAGACCCTTTCCGATCCGGTGCTCGCCGAGCCGTTCGCCGAGCTGCGCGCCAAGGGGCTGCGGTCCCACATCCCGGTCATGGGCGACTTCTGGGAGACCGTGCTTTTCCGCGCCGGGCTCTACCGGGGCAGCGCCCTGACCGTGCACCGTGAACTGCACGCCCGTCATCCGCTGTCGGCGCAGCATTTCGTGCGCTGGCTGACCTTGTGGACCGAAACCGTCGACGAACTTTTCGAGGGCCCGCATGCCGAGCGGGCCAAGCTGCAGGCCGGTCGCATCGCCAAGGCCATGCACCGGAGACTGGCCGGCGCGGATGCCGCCGAGCTCGACGCTCTGGTTGCCTGCTAGCGCTTCTCGGCGTAGGCGGTCCACTCCACCTGCGAGGCGGTCAGCTTCCGCCCGGATGGCGAAATGTAGTGCTCGGTGAGGTAATCGGGCCCGGCCTGCTCGATCAACTGCCAACCGTACGGCTCGATGAACGCTGCCACCCGGCCCGGGTCCAGCCCGAACTGCCACAGTTGGCTACGAACGCGGAACCGGCGATACAACGATTCGGCCCCGTAGCGGTTGGTGCCGTCGATGAAATCGCTGCGGACGTAGGTGAACGCCAACCGGCTGGCCGACGCTGCCGAACGAAGGAACTCGAACGTCGCCTCGACACCGTCGGCACTCAGATACTGCGTCACGCCTTCCCAGACGAAGAAGGTGCGGTGTTCAGCGCGGTGGCCATGCCTGGCGAGTTCGGCGGCCAGATCGTCGTGTTCGAAATCCACCGGTACCAGATGTACCGAGTCCGGCACGGTTCCCAGCGCGCTGTGCACCACCGAGCGTTTGCGCTCGATGTTGACCGGCAGATCCACCTCGAACACCGGGATCGCACTGTGCCGTGCCAGTCGGTAGGCCTTGGTATCCAGCCCGGCGCCGAGAATCACCACGGCATCGATATCCGACAACGCCTGTGTGAGCTTGTCGCCGAGGTAGCGCTTGCGGCAGGTCAGATTCGCCCACAGTCCCGGGCCCGAGCGTTCGGTGGCCTGGACCAGAAGCCTGCGGGCAACCGACCAGCGCGTGGTCCGGGTGAAGGCGCGCACCCCGGGCGGCAGGAATGACAGCGCCATGTCGTCGTCGACCAACCGTCGCTGCACCGGTTCGTACTGCTCGACGGCGGCGAGCACCATCGGGCCGACGGCGGTGGCGGCAACGGGGTTGCTCATCGTTTGTTGACGATGCCGGCGTCCACCGGAAGTGTCACCCCGGTGATGTACCGCGCCTGATCGGATACCAGCCAGGCCACCGCATTCGCAACGTCTTCCGATTGGATGACCTGCACCGGCAGTGCATTACTGAAATCGGTCGGTGCGTTCAACTCCTCGGCAATGTGTTTCAGCCACCCGCGGGTGAACTCGTTGTTGATCATCGGGGTGTCCACCCCGGTGGGGTGGATGGTGTTGACCCGAATGCTGTGTGGGGCAAGGAAGTTGGCGTAGGCTCGCATCAGTCCGACCACGCCGTGCTTGGCCGCGGTGTAGCCGAGCGAGCCGCGGTCGCCGCCGCCCACGCCGATCAGTCCTGCCGCTGAACTGATCAACACGATCGACCCGCCGTCACCCTGAGAGACCATGATCGGAATCGCCGCCTCGACGGTGTGGTGCACACCGGACAGATTGACATCGATGACGTCGCGCCAGCCGTCGGGGCCAGACTGCATCGGGGCGATCCCGGCATTGGCGACGACGATGTCGAGCCGGCCGAGCTGGTCCACACCCGTCTGCAGCGCCGCCCCAAGGGCCTGCTCGTCACGGACGTCGGCCTGCAGTGCGACGATCCGGCCACCCGCTTCCTCTACGAGCTTGACCGTGGCGGCCAGATCATCGGGCGTGGCCAGGGGATAGGGCACCGACTCGATCTGTTCGCACAGATCGATCGCGATGATGTCGGCCCCGTCGGCGGCCAGTCGCAGGGCCTCGGCCCGCCCCTGGCCGCGCGCGGCGCCGGTGATGAACGCGACCTTCCCGGCCAGGGGAGTGGCGGTGGACATCAGGACCGCAACTGGCCCTTGGCCGGGTCGCCGGCCACCACGGGCTGCAACATTTTGATATCGGGAGCGCCGTCGAGCAGCTCGCCGATCGACCCGAACAGCGTGCCGATGGCCGGGGCGGTGCTGTGGGTCTTGAGGGCATCGGCGTCGGCCCACTGCTCGACGAAGACGAACGTCCCATCCGCCTCGTGCAGTGAATACAGCTGGCAGCCAGGCTCGTCGTGCACGGTCGCGACGGCATTGGTGCAGGCCTCGCGCACGGCGTCGACGGACTCGGGCTTGGCCTTCATGGTGGCGACGACGACAACAGGCATAGGTGCAGAACTCCTCGATGAGTGCCGAAACTGGACGAGTGTCCACCCTAGGCGATCAGCCGGTGGATTCGGTTCGTATGGCTAAGTGTCATTTGATACCGTCTTGTGACCCGTGTGGCACATGGTGATTGTGGGGCATATGCGACTAGGCTTGCGGGCATGGCTAACAAGACCGCCGGCCGATCCGGACCGCGTTCGAGCAGGTCGAACGCCAGCTCGCGGGGCGGTTCGCGGCGTCAGGCGCCGGCTCGTAAGGGTCGCCCGGCTGCGCCGCGGCGTAAGCCCGCACGCCGGCCACAGGCCTCGCCCGTCTCTGCCGCCGGACAGAAGCTCGGTCAGGGAGCTCGCGCGGGCTGGCTGATGCTCGCCAAGGGTGCCGGTTCGACCGCTCGGTCGGTGGGCCGCGCACGCGATATCGAACCCGGACATCGTCGTGACGGCCTGGCGCTCGCACTGCTCGGAATCGTCGTCGTCGTTGCCGCCAGCTCGTGGTTCCACGCGGCCGGCCCGGTGGGGCAGTGGATCGACACCGCGGTGCGCACCCTGATCGGGGGGCCAGTGGTGCTCGTGCCCGTCATCCTCGGCGTCATCGCCGTCGTGCTGATGCGCACCGAGCCGGATCCCGAGTCACGCCCCCGGCTGATCCTGGGATCGGCCATGATCGCGCTGCCGCTGCTCGGCCTGTGGCACCTGTGGTCGGGATCGCCGCAAGATCCCATCGCCCGCCAGCACGCCGCCGGATTCGTCGGCTTCGCCATCGGAGGGCCCCTGTCCGACGGACTGACCGAGTGGATCGCCGCACCGCTGCTGTTCATGGGCGCGCTGTTCGGTCTGTTGTTGGTCACCGGGACCACGATCCGCGAGGTGCCCTCGACCCTGCGGACCATGTTCAGCACCCGGGCATTCCACGACGACTATGACGACGAATACGACGAATACGACGGGGACTACGTCGACGAGTACGAAGACGATGACGCGTACGACGACCTGTCCGACGGCTACTACGACGACGACGCCTCGCGCGGCGACGCGCAGCCAGAGACCTGGCCGACAGCCGCCATCGAGGCGCCGCAGGCGCCGACCGGTAGCCCGATGGAGAACTACCCGCTGTCCGAGGACGCACCGACCGTCCCCGAGCCCGCGGTCAAACCTCGTCGCAAGAAGGCCGAAGCCAAATCCGAGCCGAAGGCCAAATCCTCTGATGACACCCTGGTGATGGACCGCGTGGTCGAGGGACCCTACACGCTGCCCCCACTGGATCTGCTGATCGCCGGTGACCCGCCGAAGCTGCGCACCGCCGCCAACGATCAGATGACCGACGCCATCACCTCGGTCCTGCAACAGTTCAAGGTCGATGCCTCCGTCACCGGTTGCACCCGCGGTCCGACCGTCACCCGCTACGAGGTCGAACTGGGACCCGGGGTCAAGGTTGAGAAGATCACCGCGCTGCACCGCAATATCGCCTACGCGGTGGCCACCGAGAGCGTGCGTATCCTCGCGCCGATCCCCGGCAAGTCCGCGGTCGGTATCGAGGTGCCCAACACCGACCGCGAGATGGTGCGCCTGGCCGACGTGCTCACCGCGCCCAGCACCCGGCGCGACCATCATCCGCTGGTGATCGGCCTCGGCAAGGACATCGAGGGCGACTTCGTCTCGGCGAACCTGGCCAAGATGCCGCACCTGTTGGTGGCCGGTTCCACCGGCTCGGGCAAGTCCAGCTTCGTCAACTCGATGTTGGTGTCGCTGTTGGCGCGCGCCACCCCCGAAGAGGTCAGGATGATCCTGATCGACCCGAAGATGGTGGAACTCACACCATACGAAGGCATCCCGCACCTCATCACGCCGATCATCACCCAGCCGAAGAAGGCCGCGGCGGCGCTGGCCTGGCTGGTCGAGGAGATGGAACAGCGCTATCAGGACATGCAGGCCTCGCGGGTGCGGCACATCGACGTGTTCAACGAGAAGGTGCGTTCCGGGGAGATCAGCACACCGCTCGGTAGCGAGCGCGTCTACAAGCCCTACCCCTACATCCTGGCGATCGTCGACGAGCTCGCCGACCTGATGATGACCGCACCGCGTGATGTCGAGGAGGCCATCGTGCGCATCACGCAGAAGGCCCGCGCCGCAGGCATCCATCTGGTGCTGGCCACCCAGCGCCCGTCGGTCGACGTCGTCACCGGTCTGATCAAGACCAACGTGCCCTCGCGGCTGGCGTTCGCGACCTCCTCGCTGACCGACAGCCGCGTCATCCTGGACCAGCCGGGCGCCGAGAAGCTCATCGGTATGGGCGATGGGCTGTTTCTGCCGATGGGCGCGAACAAGCCGCAACGCCTGCAGGGTGCCTTCATCACCGACGAAGAGATCCACGCCGTCGTCGAGGCCACCAAGGCCCAGGCCGAGCCAGAGTTCGTGGAGGGCGTCACCAAGGCCAAGCCGACCGGGGAACGCACCGATGTCGATCCCGATATCGGCGACGACATGGACGTCTTCCTGCAGGCGGTCGAGCTCGTGGTCTCCAGCCAGTTTGGCTCCACCTCGATGCTGCAGCGCAAGCTGCGGGTCGGGTTCGCCAAGGCCGGCCGGCTGATGGACCTGATGGAGACCCGGCAGATCGTCGGACCGTCCGAGGGCTCCAAGGCGCGCGAAGTGCTCGTCAAGCCCGACGAGCTGGCCGGCACGCTGATGCTGATCCGCGGCGGTGCCGACGCCAACGGTGCCGACACCGACGACGACGAGGAGTTCTGACCGGAAGAATTAGAGCGTCAACAGCATTCGGGTGTTGCCCAGAGTGTTGGGCTTGACGTAGGACAGGTCGAGGAACTCCGCCACACCGGTGTCGTACGAGCGGCACATCTCCTCGTACACCTCGGCGGTCACCGGGGTGCCGTCGATCTCCTCGAATCCGTGTTTGGCGAAGAAGTCGACTTCGAAGGTCAGCACGAAGATGCGGCTCAGATGCAGATCGCGTGCGACGTCGAGGAGGTGCTCGACCAGAACGTGGCCGACGCCGGTGCCGCGGACTTTCGGATGTACCGCCACGGTGCGCACCTCACCGAGATCGGCCCACAGCACATGGAGCGCACCGCATCCGACGAGTTCGTCGTCGAGTTCGGCGACCCAGAATTCCTGGACCGCCTCGTACAACGTGACCAGGTTCTTCTCGAGCAGGATCTTGCCCGCGTAGACGTCGATCAAGCTCTTGATCGCCGGGACATCGGACGTGCGGGCGCGGCGCACCACAGGGTGTTCGCGCGGCTCGACACTGCCTGGGTTCACAGGCGCAAGAGTATCCGTTACGGCAACCGATATTCTGTTGCGGTGCCGGGCCAACCTTCTACCGATCCGGTGGTCCCGCGTGCGCGCGTGGCCAACCTCGCCAACGTGCTCACCGGGGTGCGGATGGTGCTGGTTCCGGTCTTCCTCGTATTCCTGTTCGCCGGCGACGGCCATGAAACCGGCTGGCGGATCGCCGCTTTCACGGTGTTCGCGGTTGCCGTCATCACCGACCATTTCGACGGGGCACTGGCCCGCAGCTACGGGATGATCACCGAGTTCGGCACGCTGGCCGATCCGATCGCCGACAAGGCACTGATCGGGGCGGCGCTGATCGGCTTGTCGATGCTCGGCGATCTGCCGTGGTGGATCACCGCGGTGGTGCTGACCCGTGAGATCGGAATCACGGTGTTGCGGTTCGCGGTGCTGCGTCACGGCGTGATTCCGGCCAGCCGCGGCGGCAAGCTCAAGACACTGGTGCAAGCCGTGGCGATCGGGCTGTTCGTGCTGCCACTGCATGCATGGCCCGACATCTGGCTGAACGTCGCCTGGGTGATCATGTGGGCCGCCGTGGTGCTGACCGTGCTCACCGGTGCCGACTACGTCATATCCGCGATCAGGGATTCGCGTGGACGATCCGCTGCTCACTGACGACGCCAGGGCCCTGGTCGCCGACCTGACGGTGCGCTCCCAGAGCGTGGCCACCGCCGAGTCGCTGACCGGCGGATTGCTCGCGGCGACGCTGGCCGGGGTGTCCGGGGCCAGCGCGGTCCTGCAAGGCGGACTGGTCACCTACAACGAGGACACCAAGATCTGGCTGGCCGGAGTGGCTCCTCAGGTGCTTGACGCGGTCGGCCCGGTCGCGGCTCCCACCGCGCGAGCGCTGGCGGTGGGTGCCCGGCAGCGTTGCGCAGCTACCTGGGGCGTCGGCCTGACCGGCGTGGCCGGGCCGGAACCGCACGGTGGGCACCCGGTGGGCACGGTGTTCATCGGCCTGGCGGGGCCGGTCGACACCGACGTCATCGAGTTGTCGCTGTCCGGCTCACGCTGGGATATCCGCCGCGCGGCCGTCGACGAGGCGATTGCCCGGTTGCGTTTCCTGGTCGAGAACCAGTAACCCACTCAGCCGCGGACTGTCGGGAACCATGCGGTGGTCCGCGGCGTTGGTCTGTAAGCGGACCTGCGACCCGCCAGGCGAAGGAGGGCACGATGACGGCATTGCTGCGTGAGGTGATTGGCGACGTGCTGCGTCACGCCCGCACCGAACAGGGACGGACGTTGCGTGAAGTGTCCGACTCGGCCCGGGTCAGCCTCGGGTACCTCTCCGAAGTCGAGCGGGGCCGCAAGGAGGCCTCCAGCGAACTCCTCAGCGCCATCTGCGACGCGCTGGATGTCCCGCTGTCGCGGGTGCTCACCGATGCCGGTGAGAACCTGGCCGAGCGCGAACACGCATCCGCAGAGGTCGAGGTGCCGGCGCACGCCAATCTCGCCCACATCGATGCGGCGACCAAGGTGGTCATTCCACAGGTCGTGTCGATGGCCGTTGCCTGACATCAGCGCGATTCCGACGCCAGCCTGATTGTGCCGTTCGTGCCTGAGGCGCGAATTTTTCGCAAAACACCCAGACGAACAGACTGCGGGGCTGTGGCTGCATGTCCTGAACCGATAAGTTGGCATCAGAGGAACTGCGGCAACCTGAAGAAGCAGTAGGACCCGAACGCTGGCCTGACAACTGGGCCTGGCAGACAAGCCCGACAGATAAGGCGGAACGAACCAATGGCCAATCCGTTCGTCAAGGCGTGGAAGTACCTGATGGCGCTGTTCAGCTCCAAGGTCGACGAATACGCTGACCCGAAGGTGCAGATTCAGCAGGCCATCGAGGACGCGCAGCGTCAGCATCAGGCGCTGACCCAGCAGGCCGCGCAGGTCATCGGCAACCAGCGTCAGCTGGAGATGCGGCTCAGCCGTCAGCTCGCCGACATCGAAAAGCTGCAGGTCAATGTCCGTCAGGCACTGAATCTGGCTGATCAGGCCACGGCCTCCGGTGACGCGGCCAAGGCCACCGAGTACACCAACGCCGCCGAGGCGTTCGCCGCCCAGCTGGTTACCTCCGAGCAGAGCGTTGAGGACCTCAAGGGCCTGCACGACCAGGCTCTGCAGGCCGCCGGGCAAGCCAAGAAGGCCGTCGAGCAGAACGCCATGATGCTGCAGCAGAAGATCTCCGAGCGCACCAAACTGCTGTCGCAGCTGGAGCAGGCCAAGATGCAGGAGCAGGTGAGTTCCTCACTCCGGTCGATGAGTGAGGTCGCCGCACCGGGTAACACCCCGAGTCTCGACGAAGTGCGCCAGAAGATCGAACGCCGTTACGCCAACGCGATGGGCGAGGCCGAGCTCGCGCAGAACTCTGTGCAGGGCCGCATGATGGAGGTGCAGCAGGCCAGCGTCCAGATGGCCGGCCACTCCCGGCTCGAGCAGATCCGGGCGTCGATGCGCGGCGAAGCCCTGCCGAGCGGTGACGCCTCCCCGGCGACGCCGGCCTCCCCGGCAGCCAAACAAACTCCTGCCACCCCCGAGAACCCGCTCGGCCAGTAGAGATTCGAGTGTCCCAGATCATGGCTACCAAGACCGGTCGACCCGACGCCTGGAAGTCGTTGGTGCAGCGGGGGATTGACACTGCGGCAGACCTGTCCGGGGCCCTCACCGAAAAGCTCAGCGCCGCCGCCGATCCGCGGGCAAAGCTGCTGCGCAAGCGGCGGTGGGCGTTGCGCTTCGGGGTGTTCTTCACCCTGTCCAGTGGGTTTTGGGTGCTCGTGACGGCGCTGCTGGCGTCCTGGAGCACACCGGTCTGGGGCCTGATCATCACCGGCGCGATCGCGGCGGGTGCGGCGTTCCCGGCGACGTTGTTCTGGTTGCGGTACCGGTGGCTGCGTGCCGAGCCGCTCCCGGCGGAGCGGCCGGTCTCGGGACGTCGGTTGCCGCCCTGGGGCTCTGCTGCCCGTCAGCCCATGGCGGCGCTGGTGGCCTCCGAGCGGGGCATGTTCTCGCTACTCGGCGTGCTGGAGCGTGGGCGGATGCTGCCGGCCGACGAACTGCGGGAGCTGTCCGCGGTGGCCAACCAGACCGCGCGGACCATGGCGGCCACCGCCACCGAGGTGGTCTCGATGGAGCGCGCGATCAGCAACGCTCCACAGTCCCGCCAGCATCTGGTGCCCACCATCAACGCCTTCGCCGCCCAGCTCGGCCAGGGCGTGCGGCAGTACAACGAAATGGTCACTGCCGCAGCGCAACTGGTGTCAACGGTGAATAGTGGTCAGGCCGCGGCGTCGCCGCTGTCGCAACAGCGCTATCGCAACGAACTGACCGGTGCCACTGATCGTCTGGTGGGCTGGGCGCAGGCATTCGACGAGCTCGGTCAGCTGCGCCGCGCCTGAACCGCCGCTACAGCGAGGTGCGCAGCGCCGGCACGACCGCGCCGGCCAGGCCGCGCAGGGTCGCCTTGAACATGTCGAGGAAGTCGAAGTAGTCACGCCAGAGTGTGATTCGACCTTCGTGCACCTCGAACACCCCGCATACCCAGAACTGCAGGCGCACCGGCCCGAAGACCAGGGCATCGGTGCGTTCGGTCAGCACGGCGGCGCCGTCGGCGGCGATCCGGTGGATCTTCACCTCGAATGCGGCCTTGCCCGGCATCGAGCGGAACAGCTTCATCGCACGTTGGCGTCCGTAGATGGTCGGAAGGCCGACGTTCTGGTAGACGAGGTTCTGCGCCAGCGCGTTCTCGGCGGTGTCGAAGTCCTGCTCCTGCAGCGCGTTGAGGAACGTCTCGACCGTCACGGTCGGGGTCTGCGTTGCGGTGGTGGATTGGTCAGACATGCCCGAAGCCTAGTGGGGACGGCTGTGGCAAGGTAGGCCGGTGCGCGTAGCTGTGGTCGCCGGACCCGATCCCGGACATGCCTTCCCGGCCCTGGCGTTGTGCCTGAAGTTCCTGGCCGCGGGGGATGTCCCGACGCTGCTGACCGGGGTGGAATGGCTCGATACCGCGCGGGCTGCCGGTGTCGATGCGAGAGAACTTGCCGGCCTCGATCCGGCCGATGGTGACGACGATGCCGATGCCGGGGCCAAGATCCATCAGCGGGCCGGGCGCATGGCGCAGCTCAACGTGCCGGGGCTGCGTGAGCTGCACCCTGATCTCGTGGTCTCCGACGTGATCACCGCCTGCGGCGGGCTGGCCGCCGAACTGCTCGGGCTGCCGTGGGTCGAGCTCAGTCCGCACCCGCTGTACCTGCCGTCGAAGGGGCTGCCGCCGCTCGGCAGCGGGTTGGCCCCTGGTGTCGGCCTCCGGGGACGACTGCGAGACGGTGTGATGCGGGCGTTGACCGCACGGTCCGTGCGGGCGGGGCTGGCGGAGCGGGCAGCGGTGCGGGCCGCGATCGGCCTGCCTGCGCAGGACTCCGGGCCGTTGCGCCGGTTGATCGCCACCCTGCCGGCATTGGAGGTGCCTCGTCCGGATTGGCCGGCCGAGGCCGTGGTGGTGGGTCCGCTGCATTTCGAGCCGACCGACGTGGTGCTGACCGTGCCGCCAGGTTCGGGGCCGGTCGTGATGGTGGCGCCCTCCACCGCGACCACCGGGACGCAGGGGATGGCCGAACTGGTTCTCGAGTCGTTGCGCCCGGGTCAGACGCTGCCGGAAGGGGCCTGCGTGGTGGTGTCGCGACTGGGCGGGGCAGACGTGGAGGTGCCGCCGTGGGCGGCGGTGGGGCTCGGCCGCCAGGACGAGTTGTTGTCCCACGCCGATCTGGTGATCTGCGGTGGCGGGCACGGCCTGGTGTCCAAGGCGCTGCTGGCCGGAGTGCCGATGGTGGTGGTGCCGGGCGGCGGTGATCAGTGGGAGATCGCCAATCGTGTTGTGCGCCAAGGTAGTGCGCAGTTGGTGCGGCCGCTGACCGGAGAGGCGTTGACCACCGCGGTCGGCACTGTGCTCGGGTCTTCCTCCTACCGTGTTGCCGCGCAGCGCGCCGGCGCTTCGCTGGCCGAGGTGGCCGATCCGGTACGGGTGTGCCATGACGCCCTGGCAGGTACTGGGTAGGTTGAGCCCGTGCGGTTGACGGAATTCAATGAGCTCGTAGACGGCCAGTTCGGCGAGATGCGGGGCCGTTCGCTGCTCGTCGACCACGTGCTCGCTGCTCTCGACGGCCGCACGCCCGCACAGGCCATCGAGGACGGGGTGGAGCCGCGCAGTGTGTGGCGGGCGCTGTGCGCGGACTTCGACGTCCCACGCGAATTGTGGTGAATCCGCCCGGCTTCCCCTGACCGGAATTTCGGCGTATACCGGAGTCATGGGTCTCGGTGACCATCCGATGCGGACGCCTCTTTACGGTGTCCTGCTGGTGATCGCAGCAGTGCTGCTGTGCTGGTTGGTCGCGTCAACTCTGGCTGGATGGCAGGCCGCCCTCGGGTATTTCCTGGCCATTGCGGTTGGCGCATTCGGATTCGTCATGACGCTGCGGGATCTCGACAACTTTCCCAACTGGCGTCGCTGACCGGGATCATCCCCGGCGTGTCCTCTTGAATCGAACAGATGTTCGTCTAGTGTGGGCAGTGCCCGGCTGGAAAACCGAGGTTGTCGGTGGCTTGCTTTAGCGTCACGGCCAACCGATCGGAACACCGGTCAGCACGACTACTCGGAGAGGCACCATCATGGCGCAACAGGCCCCTGATCGCGAAAAAGCGCTCGAGCTGGCGATGGCCCAGATCGACAAGAACTTCGGTAAAGGCTCGGTGATGCGCCTCGGCGAGGAGGTGCGCCAGCCGATCTCGGTGATCCCCACTGGTTCGATCTCCCTGGACGTGGCCCTCGGCATCGGCGGCCTGCCGCGCGGCCGCGTGGTCGAGATCTACGGCCCGGAATCCTCGGGTAAGACCACTGTGGCGCTGCACGCGGTGGCCAATGCCCAGGCCGCCGGCGGCATCGCGGCGTTCATCGACGCCGAGCACGCCCTGGATCCCGAGTACGCCAAGAAGCTCGGTGTGGACACCGATTCATTGCTGGTGAGCCAGCCCGACACCGGTGAGCAGGCGCTGGAGATCGCCGACATGCTGGTGCGCTCGGGCGCCCTGGACATCCTGGTGATCGACTCGGTGGCGGCCCTGGTGCCCCGCGCCGAGATCGAAGGCGAGATGGGTGACAGCCACGTCGGTCTGCAGGCCCGCCTGATGAGCCAGGCGCTGCGTAAGATGACCGGTGCGCTGAGCAACTCGGGCACCACCGCGATCTTCATCAACCAGCTCCGCGAGAAGATCGGCGTGATGTTCGGCTCGCCCGAAACCACCACGGGTGGTAAGGCTTTGAAGTTCTACGCCTCGGTCCGTCTGGACGTCCGCCGTATCGAGACGCTCAAGGACGGTACCGATGCAGTCGGTAACCGGACCCGGGTCAAGGTTGTCAAGAACAAGGTCTCGCCGCCGTTCAAGCAGGCCGAGTTCGACATCCTGTACGGCCACGGCATCAGCCGCGAAGGCTCGCTCATCGACATGGGTGTCGAGCACGGTTTCATCCGCAAGTCCGGCTCCTGGTTCACCTATGAAGGTGAGCAGTTGGGCCAGGGCAAGGAGAACGCCCGCAAGTTCCTGTTGGAGAACGCCGATGCCGCCAACGAGATCGAGAAGAAGATCAAGGAAAAGCTCGGTATCGGTGCTGTCGTGACCGCCGAGGCGAAGGCTGATGACGTCCTTCCCGCCCCGGTTGACTTCTGAGTCGTCGGGTAAGCCCGAGGAAGGGCAGGCGCAGGACCCTCGCAAACGCGAGGAGCAGGCCAAGAACGTGTGCCTGCGCCTGCTCACCGTGCGGGCCCGTACCCGCGCCGAGCTGACCGAACAACTCACCAAACGGGGTTACGAAGAGGACCTCAGTGTCAAGGTGCTCAGCCGGCTCACCGAAGTCGGGCTGATCGATGACGAAGACTTCGCCGAGCAGTGGGTGCGGTCACGGCACGCCAATGCGGGAAAAGGCAAGCGTGCCTTGGCCGTCGAGCTTCGCAAGAAGGGCGTGGACAAGGAAGTCATCGACGCCGCGCTGGCTGAGCTGGATCCGGCGGCCGAACGGCAACGGGCCGAGCAGTTGGTTCGGGACAAGCTGCGTCGCGAGCGGCTCAATGACGATGACGGCGACGTGAAGGTGACGCGTCGGCTCGTCGGCATGTTGGCGCGACGCGGCTACAACCAGTCGATGGCCTTCGATGTCGTCAGCGCCGAGCTCGCCGGCGAACGGGAGCGCCGCCGGGTGTAGCGGCCGCATTGTGCCGCTACACCCGGATCAGTCCCGCTGGGTATGCAGCACCTGCGCGCCCGGGGCGCCTTCCTGTTCGACGGCCTCGGCCTCCATCGGGGCGGGGCCGCGGTCAGATTGGCGCAGCCGCCGTTCCAGCCAGGTCGCGAACCAGGACAGCGTGAAGTTCACCGTGATCATCAAGATGGCGATCACGATCAGTGCTGGGAGGTAGTTGCCGTATGCCGACCCGATGACGGTGCCCTGGCGCACCATCTCCACAAAAGTGATCTGATAGCCGATCGCGGTGTCTTTGAGTACCACCACCAGCTGGGACACCAGGACCGGCAGCATGGCGGTGATCGCCTGCGGTAGCAGGATCAACCGCATCGTCTGTCCCCAGGACATGCCGAGTGACGCGGCGGCCTCACGCTGACCGCGGGGCAGGGTGTTGATGCCGGCCCGTACGATCTCGGCGATCACGGCACCGTTGTAGAGCGTGAGCCCCGTGATGACACCGGCCAGCGCCAGCTGCTTGGACGGGAACACGTCGTACACGGCGAACAGGAAATACGCGAAGATCATCATGATCAGCACCGGAACCGCGCGGAAGAACTCCACGATTACCGCGCAGGCCCACCGAATCGGTGGAATCGGGGTCAGCCGCCCTACCCCGAGCAGCACACCCAGGATCAACGCCAACACGATGGAGATCGCCGCGGCGGTCAGCGTGCCCTGCACGCCGGGCAGCACGTAGGTCTGCCATAGGTCGGCCGTCAAGAACGGCTCCCACTTCTGGCTGGTGAGCTGCCCCTTGGCCGACATCCGCCAGACCACGAAACCCAGCAGGACCGCGGCGACGGCCACGGTCAGCGCGGTGAGAACACCATTGCGGATTCGGGCCCGTGGGCCGGGTGCGTCGAAGAGAACTGATCCGCTCACCGTGCCACCGCCAGTCTCTTACCCAACCATCCGAACACCAGCCCCAGTGGCAGGGTCAGGATCACGAATCCGGTCGCGAAGATGACGCCGACCGTCATCAGCGCAGCGGTGTTCTCGATCATCTCCTTCATCAACAGGGCGGCCTCGGCCACCCCGATCGCAGAGGCGATGGTGGTGTTCTTGGCCAATGCGATCAGCACCGATCCCAGTGGGATGATCACCGACCGAAAAGCCTGGGGCAGCAGGATGATCCGCAGATTCTGGCCGAAACTCAGGCCCAGTGAGCGGGCCGCCTCGGCCTGACCCAGCGGAACCGTGTTGACCCCCGACCGCACTGTCTCACACACGAAAGACGCGGTGTAGACGGTCAACCCGAGCACGGCCAGCCGAAAGTTGCTGTCCGCGATCGATGTCGGTGAATGCGGGTCGACCAGGGTGATGCCCAGCGTCTGGCCCACCCCGAATGAGCAGAACAGGATGATCAGCGTCAACGGTGTGTTGCGCACGATGTTCACGTACGTGGTGCCCAGCCAGTTCAGCACCGGCGTCGGTGCCAGCCGCATCGCGGCCAGCACCGTGCCCAGGATCAGCGCACCGATCGCGGAGTACACCGTCAGCTGGATCGTGGTCCAGAACGCCGCGAATATCTGGTCGCGGTGTGCGTCGAAAATCTCCACGGTCGGTGCGTTGTCTCCGGCTCAGTTCCGGTCGACGGCGGGCGGCGCCGGGGTCTGGATACCGGCCGGTCCGAGATTGCGCTCGAACGCTTCCTTCCAGGCGCCGCTGGACTCCATCTTCTCGATCGCGTCGTTGATCTTCTTGCGCAGTTCGGTGTCGCCCTTCTTCAGGCCGATGCCGTAACGCTCCTCGGAGAACGTGTCACCGACGATCTTGAAGGTGCCCGGGCTCTGCGCGGCGAAGCCGGCCAGGATCACCTCGTCGGTGGTCACCGCGTCGATGATGCCGTTCTTGAGCGCGTCGACGCACGCCGAATAGGTGTCGAACTGCTGCAACTGCACCTTCGGGTACTTGTCTTTGGTGTTCTGCGCCGGGGTGGAACCCGATACCGAGCACAGCTTCTTGTTGTTCTCCAGCGAGGCTGCTCCGGTGATGTCGGTGTTGTCGGCGCGGACCAGCAGGCTCTGCCCGGTCAGCAGGTACGGGCCGGCGAAGTCGACCTTCTCCTTGCGGGCATCGGTGATCGAGTAGGTCCCGACGATGTATTCGACCTGACCGTTCTGGATCAGCGTCTCGCGCTGCGGCGAGGGGGCTTCCTTCCATTCGATCTTGTCCTCGGGGTAGCCGAGTTCCTTGGCCACGTACTTGGCCACGTCGACGTCGAAACCGGACATGGTGCCGTCAGGCTTCTTCTGGCCGAGACCGGGCTGGTCGTACTTGGTGCCGATGACGATCTTGCTGGAGTCGCCACCGCCGCCACATGCGGTCGCGGCGAAGGGAAGTGCGATCGCGAGCGCGAGGGTACCGACCAACTTGAACGGCACGGAGTGCATGTTCGGGTTCCTTTCGGGAAAACGTCAGTGATGGAGGATCTTGCCGAGAAAATCTTTGGCGCGGTCGGATTTCGGGTTGTCGAAGAACTCGGCCGGTGGTGCGTCTTCGACGATGGCGCCATCGGCCATGAACACCACGCGGTCAGACGCCCGGCGGGCAAAGCCCATCTCGTGGGTGACCACCACCATCGTCATGCCCTCGCCGGCCAGCGAGGTCATCACGGCCAGGACCTCGTTGATCATCTCGGGATCCAGTGCGCTGGTGGGCTCATCGAACAGCATGACCTTCGGGTTCATCGCCAACGAGCGCGCGATGGCGACGCGTTGCTGCTGACCGCCCGACAGTTGAGCCGGGTACTTGTCGGCCTGGTTGGCCACCCCGACCCGGTCCAGCAGCGCCATCGCGCTCTCGCGGGCCTGCGCCTTGGTCTTCTTACGCACCTTCAACGGTGCGAGCGTGACGTTCTCCAGAATTGTCTTGTGCGCGAACAGGTTGAAGGACTGGAACACCATGCCGACATCCGAACGCAGTTGGGCCAACTTTCGGCCCTCGGCCGGCAATGCCTGACCGTCGATCGCGATGTGACCGGAGTCGATGGTCTCCAGCCTGTTGATGGTGCGGCACAACGTGGACTTGCCAGAACCCGACGGGCCGAGCACCACCACCACCTGGCCGCGGCCCACATCGAGGTTGATGTCGTTGAGTACGTGCAGGGGTCCGAAGTGCTTGTTGACTCCCGACAGTGAGATCATCGGCACATCTGGTGGCGCTGCGTCGTCGACCTGCGGCTGCTCGCCGGGGCTACCCATGGCAGGTGACCTTACCCAGGGAACGCCCGGCCTGCCCGGATCTCGTGAATCCGCCGCGTTAACGTTTCGGGCGGCTCCGTACCATTGGGGCCGTGACGACGATGGTGAACCGCGACGCGACCGGCGGCCCGGCCGACGACCGCTTGCGCGAGGAGTCGACGGCACACGAGACGGGCGCCGAACGCACCTATCAGGTCCGCACCTACGGCTGCCAGATGAACGTGCATGATTCCGAGCGGCTGTCCGGGCTGCTGGATGACGCCGGCTACCGGCGGGCTCCCGATGGCGCCGACGCCGACATCGTGGTGTTCAACACCTGTGCGGTGCGCGAGAACGCCGACAACAAGCTCTACGGCAATCTCAGCCACCTGGCCCCGCGCAAACAGGCCGATCCGAACATGCAGATCGCCGTCGGCGGGTGCCTCGCCCAGAAGGACCGCGATTCGGTCCTGCGCCGCGCCCCGTGGGTCGACGTGGTCTTCGGCACCCACAACATCGGGTCGCTGCCCACGCTGCTGGAGCGGGCCCGGCACAACCGCGTCGCCCAGGTCGAGATCGTCGAAGCCCTCCAGGAGTTTCCGTCCACCCTGCCCGCGACGCGGGAGTCCGCCTATGCGGCATGGGTGTCGATCTCGGTGGGTTGCAACAACACCTGCACGTTCTGCATCGTGCCGTCGCTGCGTGGCAAGGAGGTCGACCGCCGGCCCGGGGACATTCTGGCCGAAGTGCAGACCCTGGCCTCCCAGGGCGTGCTCGAGGTCACCCTGCTGGGCCAGAACGTCAATGCCTACGGCGTGTCTTTCGCAGCCGACGAGCGCTTGCGCGAGGACCCGACGAACTGGTCGGACGTGCCCCGCGACCGCAGCGCGTTCGCCAAACTGCTGCGCGCCTGCGGCGAGGTGGACGGACTGGAGCGGGTGCGGTTCACCTCACCGCACCCGGCCGAGTTCACCGACGACGTGATCGAGGCGATGGCACAGACCCCCAACGTCTGTCCGACACTGCACATGCCTCTGCAGTCCGGGTCGGACCGCATCCTTAAGGCGATGCGACGCTCGTACCGGGCCGAGCGCTACCTGGGCATCATCGACAAGGTCCGCGCCGCGATCCCGCACGCCGCGATCACCACCGACCTGATCGTCGGCTTCCCGGGCGAGACCGAGGAAGACTTCCAGGCCACGCTCGACGTCGTCGAGCGGTCGCGTTTCGCCACCGCGTTCACCTTCCAGTACTCCATCCGGCCCGGAACCCCGGCCGCCGAGATGCCCGACCAGTTGCCGAAAGCGGTTGTCACCGAACGCTATCAACGGCTGATCGAGCTGCAGGAGCGAATTTCCCTGGAGGAGAACCAGGCTCAGATCGGCCGGGCGGTGGAACTCTTGGTCGCCACGGGCGAGGGCCGCAAGGACGCCAGCACCGCCCGCATGTCGGGCCGGGCGCGTGACGGCAGACTGGTGCATTTCAGCCCCGGTGCCGAGGTGGAGCGGATCCGGCCCGGCGACATCGTCACGACGACCGTGACCGGTGCCGCGCCGCACCATCTGATCGCCGACGCTCCGTTGTCCACTCATCGGCGCACCCGCGCGGGTGACGCGCACGAGGCGGGGCAGTGCCCGCGTACCGGTGTCGGTCTCGGCTTGCCGAGGATCGGTGCGCCGGAAACCCTGCCGTCATCAGGAGGATGTGGCTGTTGAGCAACGAAAGCGACTTCGACCGGTTCAAGGACGACCTGGCCGCCGTCGAACGCAAGGTCACCCGCGAGTTCGACTCGGGGCCGCGGGCGATGGTCGTGGCGATCCTGGTGTTCGTCGTGCTGCTGTCGTTCGTGCTGCCGCACACGGGTGCGACCAAGGGGTTCGACGTCCTGGCCGGTGACGCCACGGCACTGAACGACGGCATCTCACTGCCGTCGCGGGTGTTCACCTGGCTGGCGCTGGTTTTCTCGGTCGGGTTCTCCACCCTGGCGCTGATCACTCGTCGCTGGGCCCTGGCCTGGACGGCTTTGGCCGGTTCGGCCGTGGCAAGTGCGCTCGGGATGCTTGCGGTGTGGTCGCGTCAGACCGCTGCGGGCCATCCCGGCCCCGGAATCGGGCTGATCATCGGGTGGCTGGCCGTGATCGTGCTGACCTTCCACTGGGCCCGCGTGGTGTGGTCGCGTACCGCACTGCAGTTGGCGGCCGAGGCCGACCGGCGCCGCGAAGCCGCGCAGCATCAGCATCGCAGCGTGCTCGGGATCCCTATGCCCGGCGACACCGAGGGCGACGTCACGAAGCCCGACACCGCCGGCGAGAAGCCGGACCAGCCGGATCAGACCTAGCTTCCCAGCCCTCAGGCTCTATTTGCGCCCTGCGAGCGTCGCGGCCGCGGCATCGGCCCACTGACGCCACTGTTCGGCACTCGCCCTGGCCTCGGCTGCGTCCTTGGCGCGGCCGGCGGCCTCGGCCTTCTCGGCCTGCTTCTCGAACTGCTCGGCACGTAAGCGGAACTGGTCGGCACGAGCCTGGGCCTCGGGATCGACACCGCCCGACGGGGCGTCCCGGACCTTCTTCTCCACGGCGCGCAGGCGTCGCTCCAGATCGGTGGCTCGCTCGCGGGGAACCTTGCCGATCGCGTCCCACTTGTCGCCGATCGTGCGCAATGCCGCGCGGGCCGCGTCCAGATCGGTCGTGTCGATCTTCTCCGCCTCGGCCAGCAGCGCTTCCTTGGCGGTGGCATTCGCCTTGAACTCGGCGTCACGTTCGGCGTGGGTGGCGTTTCGGGCCCCGAAGAAAGTGTCCTGAGCGGCCTTGAACCGGTGCCACAACGCGTCGTCGACGTCCTTGGCGGCACGCCCGGCGGCCTTCCACTGGGTCAGCAGGTCGCGGAAAGCGGCACCGGTGGCGCCCCAATCGGTCGAGCCGGACAATTGCTCGGCCTGCTCGCACAGCGCCTCTTTGACCTGGCGGGCGCCCACGCGGCCGCGGTCCAGTTCGGCGAAGTGCGAGCCGCGACGGCGATTGAACGTCTCCCGGGCCGACGAGTAGCGCTTCCACAGGGCATCGTCGAGCTTGCGGTCCAGCCCGGTGATGGTGCGCCACTCATCGAGGATCTCGCGCAGACGATCACCGGCGGCCTTCCACTGGGTGGCGTTGGCAGCCAGATCCTCGGCCTCGGCGGCGAGTGCCTCCTTGCGTGCGGTTTGGGTGGCGCGATGCTCGTCACGCTGGGCCCGCTCGGTCGCCGCAGCGGCGTCGGCGTGCTCCAGGATCGCGGCCAGGCGTGCGCTCAACGCATCAACGTCGCCCAGAACCGCTGCGGTGGGCAGACTTTCAGCCAGTGCAGCGGCCGCCGACTTGATCTTGCGGGCATCGCCGGTGCCGGAGGACAGCCGGTGTTCCAACAGGGCGACCTCGGTGTGCAGATCATCGAAGCGTCGACCGAAGTGCGCGTACGCCGATTCGTTGTCGCCGGCCTGCCACGAGCCGATGACACGCTCGCCGGATCCGGTGATCAACCACACCGTGCCGTCGGCATCCACCCGCCCGAATTCGTGTGGA
>NZ_CP050191.1:1633095-1774380 GCF_011745145.1 Mycobacterium sp. DL440
CCGCTCCTCGTACTCCGCACGGTTGCCCGCGCATCTGCCGCGCGACGCGGCGCCTGATGCTGTCGCTTTGTCCGCTATTGAAGCAGGTCGTGCTGTGCCGTGCCCACGGCTTTCGGCGCAATGCCCTGACAAACTCGGATGGGCGGTGCCCCGGACGGGCCGTTCTGGGCGTCCTACCGGCCCTCGGCGCGCAGCGCAGCAGCGGCCGCGCACTAGTTTGGTGAGGTGCTGAGCGCCATTGCGATCGTCCCCGCCACGCCGGTTCTGGTGCCCCAACTGGTGGGCGCGGCGGCGGTCGAAGTCGCCGGGTTGCGTGACGCGGTCATTGCCGCCGCGCGCTCGTTGCCGGCGCAATGGCTGGCGATCGGCGCCGGCCCCCGCGACGCGGTGTTCGGGCCGGACTGCGCCGGGACGTTCGCCGGCTACGGCGTCGACGTCCAGGTGGCACTCGGTGCCGGACCCGTGGGGGAGCCGGTTGAGCTGCCGCTGTGTGCGCTGGTCGCCGGATGGATCCGCGGGCAGGCCACACCTGGTGCGGGGATCGAGGTACACGCCTACGCTGCCTCGCACCCGGTCGGCGAGGCGCTGGCCCGGGGCCGCGCACTGCGCGCCCGACTCGAAGAATCCCCGGATCCGGTCGGTGTCCTCGTGGTCGCCGATGGTCTGAACACGCTCACCCCGACGGCCCCCGGTGGCCATGATCCGGACTCGGTTCCGGTCCAACAGCAGCTTGACGACGCATTGGCCACCGGAGACCTTTCAGCGCTGGCCGAGCAGCCCGAGACCGTCCTCGGCCGGGTCGCCTACCAGGTGCTGGCCGGACTGACCGAACCCGAGCCGGGCTCGGCCCGTGAGCTCTACCGCGGAGCGCCGTACGGCGTCGGCTACTTCGTCGGCGAATGGCTGCCGTGACCCGGCCCATCGCGATCATCGGGCCGACCGGCACGGGGAAGTCGGCGCTGGCGCTGGCAGTGGCCGAACAGCTCGGCGGCGAGATCGTGAATGCCGACGCCATGCAGTTCTACCGCGGCATGGACATCGGCACCGCCAAGCTGCCGGTCGCCGAGCGGCGCGGCATCCCACACCACCAACTCGATGTCCTAGACGTCACCGAGACCGCCACGGTGGCCCGCTACCAGCACGACGCCGCAGCCGACGTGGAGGCCATCGCGGCTCGCGGCGCGGTCCCGGTGATCGTGGGCGGTTCCATGCTCTACATCCAGTCGCTGCTGGACGCATGGACGTTCCCCGCCACCGACCCGCAGGTCCGGGCCCGGTGGGAGGCCCGATTGGCCGAGGTAGGGGCGGCCGCGCTGCATGTCGAGCTGACCCGGGTGGACCCCGCGGCGGGGGCGTCGATCCTGCCGACCGACGGTCGGCGCATCGTGCGGGCCCTCGAAGTCGTGGAGCTCACCGGTCAGCCCTTCGCGGCGTCGGCGCCGAGCATCGGCCCACCCCGCTGGGACACCGTGATCATCGGATTGGACTGGGACACCGCCATTCTCGATGATCGTCTGCAGCAGCGCACTGACTTGATGTTCGACGACGGACTGGTCGACGAGGTTCGTGCGCTGATCGGCAGGGGCCTGCGGGACGGGGTCACCGCGGTACGGGCACTCGGTTACGCGCAGGTGCTGGCCGACCTCGATGCAGGGGGAGACGGTTCGGCGGCCCGCGAGCCGACGTTTATCGGCACCCGGCGCTATGTGCGCCGGCAACGGTCCTGGTTCCGGCGTGACCATCGGGTGGTGTGGCTGGACGGCGCGTCCGACCGGCTGGTGCAGGACGCGCTGCGGGTGTGGCGGCACGTATCCTGATCAGGTGATCTTTGCCAAAGGGCACGGCACCCAGAACGATTTCGTGGTGCTGCCCGACCTCGATGCCGCGCTGTCGCTGACGCCGGCCGCCGTGGCCGCGCTGTGCGACCGCCGCCGCGGCCTGGGTGCCGACGGCGTGCTGCGGGTGACGACGGCCGGTGCCGCACAGGCCGCCGGGGTGTTCGAGAGGCTGCCTGACGGGGTCGCGGCCTCCGACTGGTACATGGACTACCGCAACGCCGACGGGTCGATCGCCCAGATGTGCGGCAACGGGGTGCGGGTATTCGCGCACTACCTGAGGGCCTCCGGGTTGGAATCCGCCGACGAGTTCGTGGTCGGATCGCCGGCCGGACCGCGTCCGGTGGTGCTGCACAGCGTCGGCGCCACCACCGCCGATGTCACCGTCGAGATGGGCAAGGCCAATCAGTTCGGGGCGGGGACCGCGGTGGTCGGTGGCCGAAGTGTCAGCGGGCTGGCCGTCGACGTGGGCAATCCGCACCTGGCCTGTGTCGGGTTGACCGAGGACGAGTTGGCCGCCCTGGATGTGGGTGCGCCGGTCTCCTTCGACACGCAGCTGTTCCCCGAGGGCGTCAACGTCGAGGTTCTGACGGCTCCGGTGGACGGCGCCGTGTCCATGCGGGTACACGAGCGCGGTGTCGGCGAGACCCGATCCTGCGGTACCGGCACCGTGGCGGCCACGCTTGCGGCGCTGGCCCACCAGGGTGCCGATACCGGGACGTTGCGGGTGCGCATCCCCGGTGGCGAGGTCATCGTGACGATCACCGAATCCACCAGCTATCTGCGCGGCCCCTCCGTGCTGGTGGCGCGCGGTGAGTTGAGTAATGAGTGGTGGAAGAACTTGGTCACGTGACAACCTGTAAGTACATATGACTCATCCAGAACACCCCGTCACTCCCAGCACCGGTGAGCTTGCCCTCGAAGACCGCGCCTCGCTGCGCCGCGTCGCCGGGCTGTCCACCGAACTCACCGACGTCACCGAGGTCGAATACCGCCAGCTGAGGCTGGAGCGGGTGGTCCTGGTCGGAGTGTGGACCGAGGGCAGTGCGGCCGACGCAGATGCCAGCCTCGCCGAGCTGGCGGCACTCGCCGAGACCGCCGGCTCGGAAGTACTCGAGGGGCTCATCCAGCGCAGAGACAAGCCCGACCCGTCCACCTACATCGGCTCGGGCAAGGCCATCGAACTGCGCGAGGTGGTGCTGGCGACCGGCGCGGACACCGTCATCTGCGATGGCGAACTCTCACCTGCGCAGCTCAACTCGCTGGAGAAGGTCGTCAAGGTCAAGGTGATCGACCGCACCGCACTGATCCTGGACATCTTCGCCCAGCACGCCACCAGCCGGGAGGGCAAGGCACAGGTGTCGCTGGCCCAGATGGAGTACATGCTGCCCCGGCTGCGTGGCTGGGGTGAATCGATGTCACGCCAGGCCGGCGGTCGCGCCGGCGGCGCCGGTGGTGGAGTGGGAACCCGCGGACCCGGCGAGACCAAGATCGAGACCGATCGTCGCCGGATCCGTGAACGGATGGCCAAGCTGCGCCGCGAGATTCGCGATATGAAGAAGATCCGCGACACCCAGCGCAGCCGGCGGCTGTCCTCGGATTCCGCTTCGGTGGCCATCGTCGGCTACACCAACGCCGGCAAGTCCAGCCTGCTCAACGCGTTGACCGGGGCCGGAGTGCTGGTGGAGAACGCTCTGTTCGCCACGCTCGAACCCACCACGCGGCGTGGCGAATTCGACGACGGGCGGCCGTTCGTGCTGACCGATACCGTCGGCTTCGTCCGGCACCTGCCCACCCAGCTGGTCGAGGCGTTCCGGTCCACGCTCGAAGAGGTGGTCGACGCCGACCTGCTGGTGCACGTCGTGGACGGTGCCGACGACCATCCGCTGGCGCAGATCAATGCGGTCCGGCAGGTGGTCAATGAGGTGGTTGCCGAATACAACATCGCTCCACCGCCGGAGTTGTTGGTGGTCAACAAGATCGACGCGGCCACCGATCTCGGGCTGGCCGCGCTGCGGCGTGCCCTGCCCGACGCGGTGTTCGTCTCGGCGCACACCGGTGACGGGCTGGACCGGCTGCGGGCCCGGATGGCGGAGATGATCCCCCCAACCGACGCCACGGTGGACGTGACCATTCCCTACGACCGTGGGGATCTGGTGGCGCGGGTGCACGCCGACGGGCGGGTGGACGCCACCGAACACACCGCCGACGGAACCCGCATCAAGGCGCGCGTACCCATGGCGCTCGCCGCCAGCCTCAGCGAGTTCGCCACCTTCTGATCCAACTCATCGGGAACCGGCCTCAGGCCGCAGGCTTCTTCTCGGTGGCCTTGGCCTGCCTGGCCTTGCTCTTGGCTCCATCTGCCGCGGTGTTCTGGCCGCCCAGCGCCTTGCGCACGGTGCTACGGATTGACTTTGCCACGTTACGCGCCGGGTGGGCGTCACCGGCCCGCAGCTTGGGCCGCTTGGTCTCGGCGGCCTGCGTCTCGGGGGTTGCGGTGTCCTCGGCATCGGTGGCCGTCGTGGCCAACGGGTTCACCTTGAGCACATTGCGTTTGGGCAATTCCGGAAGCTTGGGCGACTTGGGCGGGACGGCCGAGGCGTCCGAAACCTTCACGACGTCCGGCACGTTGGCGGTGTCGGCGGTGCTGGCGGATTCAGTCGGATCGGTCCAACCGGGCAACGGGTCCAGGCCGGGCCTGAGCGCCGCGTTGATCCCTTCGGGGATGTCGTTGATCAGGTCGGCGGCCAGCTTGACCGGATCGATCTTCGGGAGCAGTTGGAATGGTGTCGGCTTGCCGTAATCAGTTCGGTCGTAACCGGTTTCGATCAGGGTCTGAGCCAGGGGCGAGACCAGATCGACGAGCGGGATCACCAGGGCGGACGTGCCGGTCGCCGCGCCCAGGTCGAGGAACGGTTGCATGATCGGCAAGGTCTTGGCCGGCAGCGTGAGGTAGCGCGTGTCTCCATGTACCTGGCAGTGCGTGGCGGCGGTGCAGTTCGCCTGGGCGTTCTCGATCGCGGCCTTCATCTGGTCGGGTGTGTAGCCGTAGGGGATGTCGGTCGGTAAGTCGTCGCCGTCGGGGGCCAGGTAGGTGGGATGGGTGTACTCGAAACCGGCGAGCGCGTTGAGCAGAGCCAGGGGATTGAGCACCCAGGACGGTGCGTCGGCGACACCGTCGTACTGGAGCGCGATGTCGTCGGTGTTGATCACGCCCTCAGGCGCGGTGTCGGTGGGTGTCGGATTGCCGAACGTTGCATCGAGGATCGGGACGGTGCCCAGCGCCGCGAGCCGCTCGAACAACCCGCCGTTGGGCCGGTTCGGGTTGCCGATCACGACGAAGTTGATCCAGTTCGGGATCACCCCACCGTTTTCGTCGGCGAGCTGGCTCTTCACGATGCTGGTGACGGTGGCGCCCTGGGAGTAGCCGAAGATGACGACGGGATGGGCGTCGTCAGGCGCAACCTGGTCGAGTTGGTGATTGAGGCTGCTCACCCCGCTTGCCACCGACACGTTCCATTTCGCTCCGTCGAGGCCGCCCCAACCGGCGAACGGAAACGGCCAGAACTCCGCGATGTAGGGCACCGGAACCGGTGCGCTGCAGCCGCCGTCGCAGTTGCCACTGGTGTCGACGTAATAGGCCACGGCGTTCTGCATGTAGTTCGGCGACTGTGACGGGTCCTTGGTGCCCGTGCCCGGCACGACAAGTGGTGTCGTTGCGACCATCAACCCGACGGCTGCGGTCAGGGCCGTGGTGATGCAGAGCGCGATGGTGGACGCCAGCACCAGAATCGCCACGAGTAGTGGACGGGCTGCCGATTGGACTGTGGCGCGCATTGGAAACCGTCCCCTCCGGCCGAGTCCGATATCGGCACTGTGGGGGATCCTCGCACCGTCGGACCGCGGCCATGCCGAAATCGGCGAACTCGGAGGTTGTTACCGGCGTGAACGGATGACCGGTGGCTCGTGCGCTCGCAACGGCGGCAGAGCGTCGGTGTACTTCTCGATCTGCACCAGGACATGTGCCCCCGTGCAGCCGCGGGCCAGCGAGGAGGTGCCGACATCGTCGGTGAGCACGTTGGGATTGCCGTGCACGCACATCGAATCGGGATCGGCCGGATCGGCCGGGTCGAACCAGGCCCCGGTCGACAGCTGCACCACCGCTGGGCGCAGCCGGTCGTCGATCACCACCCCGGCCAGGCAGGCTCCGCGATCGTTGAACACCCTCACCACGTCGCCATCGGCGAGCCCTCGGTCCGCCGCGTCCGCGGGGTGGATCCGGATCGGTTCGCGCCCTTGCACTTTCGATGACTGACTGGTGGCGCCCCCGTCGAGCTGGCTGTGCAGGCGGGTCGCGGGTTGATTGGCCAGCAGATGCAACGGATAGCGGGCGGCCCGCGGGCCGCCCAACCACTCAGCCGGCTCGTACCAGCGAGGGTGACCGGCGCAGTCGTCGTACCCGAATCCCTCGATGTCGGCCGAGAAGATCTCGATGCGGCCGCTCGGGGTGGCCAACCGGTGCCCGAGTGGGTCGGCCCGGAAATCGGCCAGCAGCGTCAATCCCGGTTCGGTGGGAAGCCGCAATTGTCCCGCGGCCCAGAACTCGTCGAATCCGGGCACCTCGAAATCCAGCCCGGCAGACCACTTTTCATACATGTGGACCAGCCATTCGCGCGCCGTGCGGCCCTCGGTGAACAGCGAGCCGAAGCCGAGCCGCTCGGCCAACGCCGAGAACGTGGTGTAGTCATCGCGGGAGTCGGCATAGGGCTGGGCCAGCGCGGGCATGGCGACCAGGAGCGGGTCGTTGCGCGAACCCGAGTAGTCTTCGCGCTCATACGCAGTGGTCGAGGGCACCACGATGTCGGCATGCTTGGCCATGGCGGTCCAATACGGGTCGTGCACCACGATGGTGTCCACCCGGGACAGGGCCCGGCGCAATCTCGGAATGTTCTGGTGGTGATGGAACGGATTGCCGCCGGCCCAGTACACACACTTGATGTCAGGGTAGGTGAGTTGCAGGCCGTTGTAGTCGAACGGCTGCCCCGGATGCAGCAGCATGTCGGTGACGGCCGCGACCGGGATGAACGTCTGCACCGGGTTCGGCCCCTGCGGCAGCGCGGGCAGGCCGCAGCGCAGCGGCGCCAACCCCAGCTCGTTCATCGACCCATAGCCGTGCCCAAAACCCCCTCCGGGAACCCCGATCTGGCCCAGCATCGCGGCCAGGGTCAGACCCATCCACGGAGCCTGCTCGCCGTGGCGGATCCGCTGCAGCGACCAACTGACCGTGACCAGGGTGCGTGACGCTGCCATCTGCCGGGCGAGTGCCGTCAACTCCTCGGCGGACAGACCGCTGAGGCGAGACGCCCACTGCGGGCTCTTGGCGACGCCGTCGTCACGACCCAGCAGATAGCGTTCGAACCGCTGGTATCCGGTGCAGTACGTGTCGAGGAAATCGAGATCGGCCAGGCCTTCGGTGGCCAGAACATGGGCGAGTGCGAGCATCACCGCGACGTCGGTGCCGGGCACCGGGGCCAGCCATCGGCAGTCACCGTCGACATCGTCGCGCAGCGGGCTCAGCGACACGATCTGTGCGCCGCGTTCACGCATCCGCCGCAGTGCATCGCGGGCCGGATGTGCCGTGGTGCCACCGTGATTGGTACCGGTGTTCTTCAGCGCGACGCCTCCGAAACACACCAGCAGGTCGGTGTGTTCGGCGATGACACTCCAGTCGGTGGAGCGCTTGAACAGGTCGTCGTGGGTCCCTACCACCCGGGGCATGATCGCCCCGGTCGCTCCCAGGCTGTAGGAGTGGCGGGAAAACGTATAGCCGCCAAGCATTTTCAGAAACCGGTGTACCTGGCTCTGCGCGTGGTGGAAGCGCCCGGCGCTGGCCCAGCCGTAGGAACCGCCGTAGATCGCCTCGTTGCCGTGGGTGTCCACGACCCGCCGCAGTTCGCCGGCCAGCAGCTCGGTGAGCTCGTCCCAGGTCACCGAGACGTACTCGCCGGCGCCCCGCTCGGCGCTGGGACCGGGGCCGTCGCGCAGCCAGCCGCGTCGTACCGCAGGTCCGGCGATACGCGAGCGGTGCCGGATCGAGCCTGCGAGGTTGCCCAGCAACGGTGAGGGGTCGGCGTCACCGTCGATCGGGGTGACGCCAGCGATGTCGCCGTCCGCGACGTCCGCAGTGAAGGCACCCCAGTGCGCGAGGCTCATGGGGGACCTGGGCATGACCGGAGTCTACGGGCGATTCCCACCCCTCCCCGCGCTGACCAACCACCCGGTTGGTATAGGTTGGCCCGGAATTCGTAACCAGTACCGGAGGTAACACCATGGGCAGTGTTGTGAAGTACGACCGCACGTTGTTCGAGCCCGAGCACGAGCTGTTCCGCGAGTCATACCGGGCATTTCTGGACCGGCACGTCGCGCCGCACCACGACCAGTGGGAAAAGGACAAGATCGTCGACCGCGGCATCTGGTTGGAGGCCGGTAAGCAGGGCTTTCTCGGGATGGCGGTGCCCGAGGAGTACGGCGGCGGCGGTAACGACGACTTCCGCTACAACACCGTCGTCTGCGAGGAGACCGTGGCCGGCCGCTACAGCGGTATCGGCTTCAGCCTCCACAACGACGTCGTCGCGCCGTATCTGTTGCGGCTGGCCACAGAGGAGCAGAAGCAGCGCTGGCTGCCCAAGTTCTGCACCGGCGAATTGATCACGGCGATCGCAATGACCGAGCCTGGTACCGGCAGCGACCTGCAGGGCATCAAGACCCGCGCGGTCCGCGACGGCGACCACTACATCCTCAACGGGTCCAAGACCTTCATCACCAACGGCATCCATTCCGATCTGGTGATCGTGGTGGCCCAGACCGACGCCGAAAAGGGCGCGCTCGGGTTCAGTTTGTTGGTGGTCGAGCGCGGCATGGAGGGCTTCGAGCGGGGCCGGCACCTGGACAAGCTCGGTCTGGACGCCCAGGACACCGCCGAGCTGTCGTTCACCGACGTCAAGGTGCCGGTCGAGAATCTGCTCGGCGAGGAGGGCCAGGGTTTCGTCTACCTGATGCAGAACTTGCCGCAGGAGCGCATCTCGATCGCCATCATGGCTGCCGCGGCGATGGAGGCGGTGCTGGAGCAGACCGTGCAGTACACCAAGGAGCGCAAGGCGTTCGGCAAGCCGATCGGCAGCTTCCAGAACAGCCGGTTCCTGCTGGCCGAACTGGCCACCGAGGCCACCGTGGTGCGGATGATGGTCGACGAGTTCATCCGTTTGCATCTCGACGAGAAGCTCACCGTGGAGCAGGCCGCGATGGCCAAGTGGTACTCCACCGAGAAGCAGGTGAGCCTCATCGACCGGTGCCTGCAGTTGCACGGCGGTTACGGCTACATGCGTGAGTATCCGGTCGCGCGGGCCTACCTGGACGCCCGGGTGCAGACCATTTACGGCGGCACCACCGAGATCATGAAGGAGATCATCGGCCGCGGTCTGGGTGTCTAGCGGGCCGTTCGGCCCCCCGATTCATCAGGTATCTCGCCCCGAAAAGCCCAATTCTGGGCCGTCAGACCCAGATATTGAGGCTTTTTTGGTCATGATCGGCCACGTTCCTTGGTTATCGTCACGTGCTGACGCAAAGTTGTCCGGGCGGGACATTTCTGAGGAAACTTTGCCGAACGAGCCGGGAGGGCGCATGACTAGGCCGGGAGCGAGGCTGAACGCAGCCGTGTGGCGGTTGGCGGTCGGCCTGCTCGCACTCGTAGTCGCTGCTTTGGTGGTGCCGGCGGTGGCTTCGGCCACCCCGGAGTCAGATGCCGACGCGGCTGTCACCGCCGCCTGGGAGGCCAACGGCGGCGACGGCGGCCCGCTGGGGCCGCGGCAGGGTGGCGTGTACGCGGTGGGTTCTGGCTTCGCGCAGAACTACTCCGGGGGAAAGATGTTTTTCACCCCGGCGACCGGTGCTCATTTCATGCAGGGCGCAATCCTGGACAAATACGAGTCGTTGGGCGGTCCGGCCGACGGCGACATGGGATTCCCCACCATCGATGAGGGCGCCGGGCGTGCCGCCGACAGCCGCAACTCGACCCTGAGCGCGCCGGACAACCCGGTCATCTTCTGGACGCCGTCCACCGGCGCCCGGGTGGTACGGGGTGCCATCAACGCCGCGTGGGACAAGCTCGGTGGCTCCGCCGGAGTGCTGGGCGTGCCCTCCGACGACGAAATGTTCAACGGCGATGTGATCTCACAGAAGTTCACCGGCGGTGAGATTTCCTGGAACCGCAAGACCAAGGCATTCACCACGGAGCCGACGGACCTGGCCGACCAGCTCGCCGGCCTGGACGTACCGTCGGATCCCGCTTCGGCGATCGCCGCCGCGCGTCGCGAGGCAGGCGGCGTGATGGGACCACTGGGAGCCAAGGACGGCGACCAGTATCCGATCGGTGACGGCGGGTTCGGCCAGAAGTACGCCGGCGGCCAGATCTTCTACAGCCCGGCCACCGGAGCCAACGCCATCACCGGTCAGCTGCTCGAGAAGTACGAAAGCGTCGGTGGCCCCGAAGGTGATCTGGGCTTCCCGACCGCCGGCGAGTCCGAGGGCGGGTTGGGTCCCAACAGCCGGATCAGCACCTTCGCCGCTGCCGACAACCCCGTCATCTTCTGGACTCCCGATTACGGCGCGGTGATCGTGCGGGGCGCGATGAATGCGGCCTGGGAGAAGCTCGGAGGGGCGAAGGGCGCATTGGGCGCTCCCATGGCCGACCAGACCGAAGACGGCAGTGTCGTCAGCCAGCGGTTCAGCGGGGGAGCGATCTCGTGGGACCGCGACGCCAACAAGTTCACCACCGAGCCGTCAAAACTCGCGTCAGAATTGAGTGGCCTGCAGGTTCCTGGACTCGGTCAGACATCGGCCTCGGGGCCGCAGCCTTCCGATTCGGACGCCAAGAAGCCGTTCGCCTGGCATTGGAGCTGGTGGTGGCTGATCGCCGTGGTTCCGGTTGTGCTGCTCGCAGGGCTGATCGTGGGGGCCGCGCTGTGGCACCGTCGCCGTGCCGGTGGCGACGACGACTTCGATCATGACCCGTTCGACGATGACTACGACGGCGGACCCGGGGATTCCTACGACGAGGACCGTTACGACGACGCCCGCTACGGCTCGCGTGGGTACGACCACGATGAGTACGGCGATGATCGCGGCTCGGATGCGGCGAGCGGCTATGGGCCGCGCGCTGCCTACGGCGGCGAGGCCGCGACGGCGCGGTTCGCCGGGCCTGGTGAGGAATCGGCAGGGGCGGGGTCTCCGTACGACGGGCCCACCGATATCGCCATCCCGGTCAGTCAATGGGCCGCCCCGCACGGAGCGGCCAGTGGTTACGGGGTGCCAGGCGAGGACGAGGAACCGCCGGAGGATTCCTCGCAACTGGCCGGCCCGGAACAGGGTTTCGACGACTATGGCGATGATGACGACTATGACGATGACGATTTCGAGGACGACGACTTCGACGACGAGGACCTCGATACGCCCATCGACGCCGACTTCGAGGAAGTCGCCGAGGGCGAGGACGTCGACGACATCGAAGCGGAGCTGGAGGACGAGGACGAGGACGAGGGCCTGACGGGCATCGGATCCCTCGGCGGTCCGGTCGGGGGAGAGCGCGGGGCGCAGGGTTTCGCGGCGCTGAGCGGACTGGCGGTGCCGAGCGATCAGGACAACGTCGACACCGCGCCGACCCGCGTCATCACCCAGGCCGAGGCTTACAGCGGTGAGGCCTACGGCAATGAGGCCCACGGCGGTGAAGCCCACAGCGGGCGACATGCCGCCATCGAACTCGACGAGATACCCAGTGCCACCGCCATCCATCTGCCGTTGGAGGACCCACACCGCGCACCGGAGGGCTATCCGATCAAGGCGGACACCAAGTCTGGTCGGTACTGGGCACCAGACAGCAGTGAGTACGACGACGCAGTGGCCGAGATCTGGTTCGCCAGTGAAGAATTCGCCCGCACGAACGGGTTTGTGCGGACGGACTGAGCGGCAGGACCCGGCAACTATCCGGTGCAGCGGGTCCTACCTCCGGTCGGTCAGATCTTGCGGATCACGGTGACGACCTTGCCGAGCACCGCGGCGTCGTTGCCCGGGATCGGGTCGTATGCCGGGTTGTGCGGCATCAGCCAAACCTGACCGCGGGTCCGCTTGAACGTCTTGACCGTGGCTTCGCCGTCGATCATGGCTGCCACGATGTCGCCGTTGTCGGCCACACTCTGCTGGCGTACCACCACCCAGTCACCGTCACAGATGGCGGCATCGACCATCGAGTCGCCGACGACCTTGAGCAGGAAGAGCGACCCTTCGCCGACCAGTTCGCGGGGCAACGGGAAGACGTCCTCGACGGCCTGCTCGGCCAGGATGGGGCCGCCTGCGGCGATACGTCCCAGGACCGGCACGAAGGTCGGTTCGGGTAGCGCGTCGGAGCCGGCCACTTCGGTGGACACCAGCGCGGCGGCCGCCGGATCGTCGGCGGCGCGCACGTCAACCGCGCGCGGGCGATTGGGGTCCCGACGCAGGTAACCCTTGCGTTCCAGGGTGCGCAACTGATGGGCGACCGACGACGTCGAGGTCAAACCGACCGCATCGCCGATCTCGCGGATGCTCGGCGGGTAGCCGCGACTGTTCACCGACGCGCGGATCACATCGAGAATGGTGCGTTGCCGGTCGGTGAGCCCCTCGGCCCGGCGTGGACCCGCGCCGTCCGATCCGGCCGGGCTGTCGGTGTTGCCGTCCCTGCTGCGGTCGTCGCTCATGGGGCCGAATGTAGTCGTTGATCGAACATTAATCAAACATGTGTTCGACGCGTGTTGCGCGCGTGTCTGCTGGTGGGGCGCGTGGACAGGTGATTCCGCGTCGTGCGCGGGGTTGGCGGCCCGAACTTGTCGGTGCCCTGTTCTATCGTTTGGCCACAGTTCGATCACATGTTCTATCCATCGAACACCTGAGCGAGTATGTTCGAACACAAGAGCGAAACCGCCCCACTGAAAGGCAGTCAGATGGCGATCATCGATATCCCCGCGGATAGCCGTTCCCGCGCTGTTCGGGCCGTGCCGCAGTCCCCGCCGCAGCGGTGCCGGGCCCGCGGCGGCGCCGGCACCAGAGGCAGCGCCACCTTCGGTACCGGTACGGCCAGGCCGGTGCGCCGGGTGCAGCGGCCGGCACCCGACCGCCCGTCCGCCGGCGCGGTCCGCTACCGCGGAACCGGAGTGCTGATGTCGCGGGCATCGCATCGCAGTCGGCCCATCACGCCGATGACCACCGTGTTGCTGGCCCTCGTCGCCGCCGGTATCACGGTGTGGCTTGGCCTGGTGGCCCAATTCGGTGGGGTGATGGGGGCCGAGACCCCGACGCCGACCGAGCTCGCGGTGGTCCAGGTGAAATCGGGGGAGACACTGCAGCAGGTGGCGCGCCGGGTGGCCCCGGATGCCCCGGTATCCCGGGTCGTCGAGCAGATCCGTGACCTCAACCAACTCGAATCCGCGGCGGTCGACTCCGGGCAGACATTGCTTGCGCCGGTTGGCTGAGCAGTGGTATGTCTGCTGAATCGTCCTGGCCGGCAGCCACACTGGCCGGTGTCGGAGTGAACACCTACACGCCACTGGACCCGGCGGTGAGTCTCCCGCGCGCATCGCGGGTACGCTCAAGGGCGCTCGAACTAGTTGTCCGGCGGCATGGCGAAGGAGCGGTAATGCATTGTCCGTTCTGCCGTCATCCTGATTCGCGTGTGGTCGATTCCCGCGAGACCGACGAGGGCCAGGCCATCCGGCGCCGGCGATCATGCCCGGAGTGCGGACGTCGGTTCACCACCGTGGAGACCGCGGTGCTGGCCGTGGTGAAGCGCAGCGGGGTGACTGAGCCCTTCAGCCGGGAGAAGGTCATCCGTGGAGTGCGCCGGTCCTGTCAGGGCAGGCAGGTCGACGACGATGCGCTCAATGTTTTGGCGCAGAAGGTCGAGGACGCCGTCCGCGGCCTCGGCACTCCGGAGATCCCCAGCCATGAGGTCGGCCTGGCGATTCTCGGACCGCTCCGCGAACTTGACGAGGTCGCCTACCTGAGATTCGCCTCGGTGTACCGGTCGTTCTCGTCAGCCGACGACTTCGAGCGCGAGATCGAGGCGCTGCGGGCACACCGCGCCGAGGCGTAATTCAGTCCAGTTGGGCGGTGCCGTCATTGACGACGTGGCCGGCCAGACGAACCCAGCCCTCCGGACTCCAGCGGGTCTCGATCACCGAACCCTTCCCCTGGATGATCGTCAGGTCCCGGCTCAGGTAATCCGTCATCCGTACCGCCGCGGCTCCGGTCGCCTCGTCCTCGGGGATCCCCAGGTGCGGGGCGAACGACCTGGCTCGCAGCGTGCCGTGCGCCTTGTCGATCCAGGCCCACAGGTAGTTCTCGTCGGCCTCGGCGAAATCATCGGGCTCGGCGGCGAGCAGTTCGTCGACGGAAGTCAAGTCATGGATTGCGAACTCCGGTGCCCATTCCGAGCGGGCATTGACCGCGGCGCGATCGCCGTCGTATTCCACCTGGATGAGTCCGGCCGGCACCCGCAATGTGTTGACGGGCAGGCCGGTTTCGCGCAGCCACCACGATGCGCCGACCGTGGGATGTCCGGCGAACGGCAGCTCCGCGACCGGGGTGAAGATGTGGGCACTGGCCGAGTTGCCGCCGGGCTGCGGCAGATCGATGAATACCGTTTCGCTGTAACCCAATTCGGTGGCTATCCGTTGGCGATCGCCCGGGGCGACAGTGCTGTTGTCCACCACGCCCAGCGGATTGCCGTGCTTGCCGTCTGAGTCGGTGAATACCCGTAACACGGTGACGTCGATCGCCATCACCCGATGCTACGTCGCGCTGCGTTCGTCGGCGTCCATCGCGTCGAGCACCGCGGTCTGAGTGTCGAGTGATCCGCTCATCGCCGATTCGCTCAACCCGGCGCGCAGCAGACTGCGCAGGTGATCCTGATCGTAGACCGACGGTTCGGTCGAGTCGATGAAGCGTTCGACCACCTCGACGAAGCGTTCGGGATCGTCATGGAAGGGAAAATGCCCGGATCCGGAGAAGATCTCCAACTGGGAACCGGGCATTGCGGCGTGGGCCATCTGAGCATGGCTGACCGGGATGACCGAATCGCGTTCGCCCCAGATCAACTGGACGGGAACGGATTCGGTCAAGTAACAGCGATCCAGCATGGTTACCACCTGGCCACGCCAATCCACGACAGCGCGCAGGGTCCGGGCGAACGCCGCCGATGCCGTCGGCTCCGGCAGATCGGCGAGGATGCGCACCATGTCGGGGATGTCGCGTCCCAGGCCGGTTGTGCCCAACAAGGTGCCTGCCGCCCGACCGGCCAGTTGCAACACCGGCAGCACGAGGGGCAGGCGCAGCAGCGCCAGCGCCTCACTGCCCATCGGGAGTGAGGCGACCCGCAACGCCACGTTGACATCCTTGGTGACCCCGCCGGAGCCCACGAGGATGAGACGCTCCACGAGCTGCGGGAATTGGTAGGCGAACTGCATGGCCACGCCACCGCCCAGCGAATGACCGACCACGGTCACCCGGTCGATGTCGAGCACGGTGAGTAGGTCGCGCATGCCGTTGGCGTAGGCCGCGACCGAGTAGTCCGCACGCGGCTTGTCGGAGCTGCCGTGGCCGAGCAGGTCCGGCGCGATGACGGTGAACCGTTGCGCCAGCGTCGATTGCACGGTGTGCCAGGTGGTGGAGTTGTCACCGATGCCGTGGATCAGCAGGATCGCCGGCCCGGACCCGGCGACTCGGAATGCCCGCCGATATCCGTGGATCGTCCGGTATTCGAGCGTCGGGGTGAGCTCGCGAACAGTCCGCAAATGGGGTTTGCGCTCGGTCATGCTGGTCAACCTCGCCCTCGGCCCGGCGTCGGGCTGTTATGAGTGGTTGTCGCCGTTCGGGAAGCCGTCGCCGAAGCCGTCCCGTCCGTCTTTGTACCTGTCGTCTTTGAACTTGTCACCGGTCTGCTGGGCGAGGAACCGTTCGAACTCGGCTCCGAGCTCGTCACCGCTGGGTAGTTCCTCGTCGCGCGCCAGCAGAGACCGATTTTCCTGTGCGGCAACGAACGCATCGTACTGGCGCTCCAACCCGGTCACCACCTGAGCCACCTCAGCGCTGGCCTCCACCTGCTCGTTGATCTTGCCGTACACCTCGGCTCCAGCCTCGGACAGTTTCTCCAGCGGCAGTTGTAGCGAACCGGTCCGGGCCACTTCGGCCAGCAGCGCCTCGGCGGCCGGCGGGTAGGCCGTCTGGGCCAGGTAGTGCGGCACGTGCACGGTGTAACCCACCACCTCATGCCCGTGCTGGGCCATGCGGAACTCCAGCAGGTTGGAAACGCTCGCCGGAACCTGGACTTCGCCGACCCACGGGGTGTGGTCGGTGATCAGCTCCTTGTCGTTGGCGTGCGCGGTGAGCATGACGGGGCGGGTGTGGGGCACCGCCATCGGAATGGTGCCGAGGCCGATCACCTGTCGCACTCCCAGCTGCTCGGCGAGCAGCCGCACCGCGGTGATGAACCGCTCCCACCGGAGGTCCGGCTCCAGGCCGGCCAGCAGCAGAAACGGTGTGCCCACACCGTCGTGCAGGGCGTACAGGTTCAGCTCGGGTTCCTCGTAGCTGGTGAAATGGTCGGTCTTGAAGGTCATCAGCGGCCGGCGCGACCGGTAGTCGAGCAGCTCGTCGATGGCGAAGGAGGCCACCAGTTCGGTGTCGAGGGTGTCCTTGAGATGCTCGGCGGCCAGTCGGATCGCATGGCCGGCATCGGAGAACCCCTCCAGGGCGTGGATCAGCACCGGGCCGCGGCCATCAGAAGACGACAGCTGTGGCGCCGGGAACTCAAGCTCGTACATGCCGCTCTGGTCGGGCTGGTAGTGCTGGTCGGGGGTGTCGCTGCTGTCGGTCATCTCGCTTCGTCTCCTCGCTGCGGTAGGACGCTGTGACGGCCTACCGCCGTGTCATCTAGTGTCCCGCATACCCGGACCGGGGTTTCGTTCCGCCCCGCTTGTGCGTTCGAACGCGCCGGGCGGGGGTCGGCATTCCGGCGGTTATCTCCGCGATCAGGCAAAATCGTGATGATGCGCGTGACCCGGTTGGCGAAGTTCACAGTCGCGGCGGCCGTGATGGCTGCCGCGACGGCCGCGTGCACCGTTCCGGGCACCACCGCCGGCGGGGCAGCAGCCAACCTCACGACGGCCCCACCGAGCAGCACACCGGCAGCGGCGAGCGCGTTGTCGCAGGCCGGGGTGGAGTCGGTGACCCCGGATCGGCGGGTGGGGGCGTTGTTCCTGGGCGACACCACGACGCATACCTGTAGTGGGTCGGTGTTGGCGAGCCCGTCGTCGGATCTGATCCTCACTGCAGCGCACTGCCTGCTGGACGGTGTCGACACGACGTTCGTCCCTGGTTTCGGTGCGGGCGCCGGTGACACCTGGCACGTCCGTAGCGTGTACCTGGACTCGCGTTGGCTCGCCAACCAGGACCCTCAGGCCGATTACGCGATCGTGCGGGTCAGCGGGGACTCCACCGCGAATCTGCTGGCCGACTCCGGTGGCGGTCTGGCCCTGGGGTCGGCGCCCGCGGCGGGAAGCCCGGTGACGGTGACTGGTTATCCGATGGGTGAGGGCGGCAGCCCAATGGCGTGTCGGGGCGCGACCGAGTCGTCACTACAGGGGTACCCGGCCCTGGCCTGTGCGGGCGTGACCGATGGCTTCAGCGGTGCCCCATGGGTTTCGGGATCGACGGTTACCGGCTTGGTCGGCGGACTCGATGGCGGCGGCTGCGACGACGACGTGTCCTATTCACCGCGCTTCGACGACCGGATCGCCCGCTTGCTGGCCCGTGCCGAGGCCGGCGGGCCCGGCGACGCGGCGCCCGCGGCGCTGGAATCCGACTGCTAGTAGCGGAACCGGTTGAGCGCGCGCAGCTTGTTCATCACGTTGGCCCCGGGTGAACACCGCCCCCGGGTTATCCCCAGCGCAGGGTCCATCCCCAACCGGCCACGACCGCCCGGTCGGGCGGCGGTTCGTGACGGCGCAAGTTGGCACCGTCGGGCCATGACAACACCATCGCCCTCCTCGCCAGAGTTCGACTTCCACCTCAACCGTCCCGGTGCGCTGATCGCCGCACTGCCGGCGGTGCTCGGCTTCGTCCCGCACAAGAGCCTCGTCCTCGTCACCGTCGACCGGGGCGAGCTGGGCTGCGTCATGCGCGCCGATCTGGCCGATGACATGACCGAACGCGTCGAGCACCTGGTCGACCTCGCGGCCACGGCCGGCGCAGACGCCGTGATCGCCGTGGTGGTGGACGACCACAGTAGGGACTGCCGGGTGTGCGATGACCGTTATCGCGACTTGGCGGCGGCGCTGGACCAGGCCCTTGCCGCCGACGGCATCGAGCTCTACGCCGCGCATGTGGTGGACAAGGTGGCCGCCGGTGGATCGTGGCACTGCGCCGACGGTTGTGGCGAACAGGGGTGGGTGGATGACCCGGGTGCTTCGCCGCTGGCGGCAGCTGCGGTGCTGGACGGTCGTCGGCTCTATGCCAGCCGTGACGAACTGTTGCAGGTGATCCGACCGGATCCGGTCGCCAGTGAAACGATGAAACGGCCGTTGGCTCTCGTGGCGCAGCGGCCTGGGTATTCGGATACCCGGCCCGACGCCGAGGTGCGCGGTGATGTCGAGGCCGCGATGCGGGCGGCGGTGCAGGTTGCCGAGGGGGATCGACCTGGTGGTGCCGAGTTGGCACGGTTGGCCGTCGGGTTGGCCGATCCCAGGGTCCGCGACACGCTCTATGCGCTGGCGGTCGGGGAGTGCGCGGAGCAGGCCGAAGCGTTGTGGGCGCTGTTGGCCCGCAATCTGCCGGACCCGTGGCGTGCCGAAGCGCTTGTCCTGCTGGCCTTTTCCGCATATGCGCGAGGTGACGGGCCGCTGGCCGGGGTTTCGCTGGACGCCGCGTTGGAGGCGCGGCCGACGCATCGGATGGCTGGCATGCTCGACACCGCGCTGCAGGCGGGCATGCGGCCGGAGCGGATCCGGGAGTTGGCGGTCACCGGCTATCGGCTGGCCGACCAGCTGGGTGTGCAACTGCCGCCTCGACGGACGTGGCGGCGCCAGGCCGGTTGAGTGGTCAGACCTTCTCGACGCGGACCGCGTGCGCCATGTGATGGGGGAGTTCGACCTGCTCGTGCCCGGGGATCACGATCATCACCCCGCCGTGGTCGTTGGCCTCGACGGTGACCCGCGCATTCGGCACCACGCCGGCATCCTTGAGTCGGCCGATGAGCTCGGTGTCGCCCTGCACGTGTTCGGTGAGCTGGCGGACCACCACGGCGACCGGCAACCCGACCGGGAGTTCGGTGAGCCGGACCAGGCTGACGTCGTCGAAGCCGGCCGCGCCGACGCCGAGGTCCGAGAGGCCCGGGATGGGGTTGCCGAACGGCGAGGTGGTGGGGTTGTCGAGCACCTGCACCAGGCGCCGCTCCACGTCCTCGCTCATGACGTGTTCCCAGCGGCATGCCTCGGCGTGGACTTCCTCCCACGGCAACCCGATCACATCGACGAGCAACCGTTCGGCCAGCCGGTGCTTGCGCATGACGGCGACCGCAAGGGCGCGACCCTTGTCGGTCAGTTCCAAGTGGCGGTCGCCGGCTACATGCAGCAGGCCATCGCGTTCCATGCGTGACACCGTCTGGCTGACCGTCGGACCGCTTTGGTCGAGCCGTTCGGCGATGCGGGCACGCAACGGCACCACGCCCTCTTCTTCCAGGTCGTAGATCGTCCGCAGGTACATCTCGGTGGTATCGACCAGATCGTTCATGCGCGCCTTCCCAGCCCCAACGTCACCGCACAGTCTACCGTTTCCGGCTCTTGAACTGCGGCGCAACATCGGGGCGTCGGGCACCTCACAAAAGGTGGGAAAACCCCAGGCTATGGGGTCTGGAACAGCCTGGCCAGGCCCCGGAAACACCCGGATGTGCGATGTGCCCCGCCGGAAACCGACGGGGCACATCTTCGAGGGAGGTCTAGCTGGCGTAGGAGCGGAGGCGGTCGGCACGCTCGCCGTTGCGGAGCTTGGACATCACTTCACGCTCGATCTGGCGGACCCGCTCGCGGGACAGGCCGAAGAGCTTGCCGATCTGATCCAGGGTGCGGGGCTGCCCGTCGTCGAGTCCGAACCGCAGCCGGATCACCTGCTGCTCGCGCTCGTCGAGCGTGGCCAGCACGTGGCGAATGTCGGTGTGCAGCAGTTCGGAGATGACGGCGTTCTCGGCAGACATCGCGTTCTCGTCTTCGATGAAGTCGCCCAGTGGGGCTTCCTCGTCGGTGCCGACCGGCATGTCCAGGCTCACCGGGTCACGGCTGTGCTCCAGCAGGTCGTTGATCTTCTCGACCGGGATGCCGGACTCCTCGGCCAGTTCCTCGTCGGTGGCCTCCCGGCCGAGGTTCTGGTGCATCTCACGCTTGATCCGGGCCAGCTTGTTGACCTGCTCGACCAGGTGGACCGGGAGTCGGATGGTGCGGCTCTGGTCCGCCATCCCGCGGGTGATGGCCTGGCGAATCCACCACGTGGCGTACGTGGAGAACTTGAAGCCCTTGGAGTAATCGAACTTCTCCATTGCGCGGATCAGGCCCAGGTTGCCTTCCTGGATCAGGTCCAGCAGCGGCATGCCGCGTCCCGTGTAGCGCTTGGCCAGCGACACCACCAGGCGGAGGTTGGCCTCCAACAGATGCCGACGCGCTGCCTCACCGTCGCGGACCACGGCGGCCAGATCGCGTTTACGGTTCTCGCCCAGACGCTTCTTGGTGTTCAGCACGTGCTGGGCGTACAAGCCCGCCTCGATGCGCTTTGCGAGCTCTACCTCATCGGCGGCGTTGAGCAACGCCGTTTTGCCGATGCCGTTCAGATACACGCGCACGAGGTCGGCGGCAGGGCTCTGGGCGTCCAGATCACTGTCGACGCGGCTTGTGGTGGCATTTGCCATGACGGCCTCCTGATCAGCTCGAACTGTCATGATCTACAACGTCGTAGACCCCATGAGAGTTCCCGTTGATCTTCGGATTCATACCCGTTGAGCTGCGGTTTTTCCGGACCGACCTGAGAATGTCCTGAGAATGGCTAAAGAGGCCGCTCAGCTGGGCTCATCGCCGTCGGGCCGCGCTGCGTCCGGTTGCGGTGGCATAAACGGGTCCTTCTGTAACGCCGGCCGCTCCGCGGTGGGGAACAGTGGGATCCGCTCGCCGCGGCCGGCATAACGCCGTGGCTCCTCGGCGCTACGGGGGGGACGATCGTTGGCGATCAGCACCGCCATCCAGGGCAGCGGTATCGACACCGCGAGGATCGCGAGCGAGATGAGCCCGTTCTGCCAGATGTTGTAGGCGACCGCGGCGAGGATGAGCGCCGGGATGCGGAAGGCCATCAGCGTCAGGTACTTCCGGACGCGCTGGCGGTGCTGCACTTCGTAGGCGGGTGCGGCTTTGGTGATCAGAACCGGGCGGGCTTCCTTGCCGAAATCGTCGCCGAAATCGTCGTCGAAACTCAGCTCGTGGCTTTGTTTCATGCCTCTACTGTTCCACACCTGGACCGAGTGGTGGCATGCGGATTTCCCTACGCCCCGCAGCCAGGCACAATAAAACTATGCAGACCCAGACGATCGAGCGCCCGGACACCGACGAACGCGTCGACGACGGGACCGACGATGACACCCCGAAGTTTTTCCACTACGTCAAGAAGAACAAGATCGCCGAAAGCGCGGTCATGGGCACGCATGTGGTCGCGCTGTGCGGCGAGGTGTTCCCGGTGACGAAGTCGGCCAAGCCCGGCTCTCCGGTGTGCCCGGATTGCAAGAAGATCTACGAATCGCTCAAGAAGTAGGTGGCGGTAGCGGCGGCTCAGCCGGCGCGGGCGCAGGTGTTTCTGCCGGTGTCTGAGCGCCGCCGTTGAGGGCTTTGTCCTCCAGCCATCCCCGCAGTCTCCTGGCGTGCGTGTCCGACGCCGGCCACTCCTCTTGTACTGCCGCGTTCAATTCGGCGCCGAGCATGATGGCAAAGCCCAGGAAGAACGCGAACAGCAGAAACGCGATCGGTGTGGCGAGTGCGCCGTAGGTATAGCCCGTGCTCGTGATCCAGGTCAGGTAGATCCTCAGCCCGAATGTGGCGACCAGGAATACCACGGTGGCCAGGACGGCGCCGAGCACCAGGCGGTGCGTCGGAATCGGAGCCGGCAGCGAGACCCGGTACAGCACAGTCACGCCTACCAGCACCGCGAGGAACAACGCCGGGTAATAGCCGTACCGCAGCACGTTGTCCCAGCTTTCGGGGATGTGCTCGGAGATCGCCCGCGGCCCCAGGGCCAGGAGCGGCGCCACCCCGATGGCAGAGACCAGCATGATCACGTACAGGCCCAACGCGTAGAAGCGTTGCCGTACCGGATGCCGCAATGGTGTCTGATCGTGGGCCTCCACGATGGAGTCCACGAAGGCCGATACCGCCGACGACCCGGCCCACAGCGAGATCACGAACCCGACCGACACCACCTCGCCCCGGGCGCCCCTGACGATGTCGCGGATCGTCGGTTCGATGATCTCGTTGACGACGTTGGGGGAGAAGAAGCTGTTCGCCGCGTTGATCAGCTGATCCTGGATCGTCGGCAGCGTGTCCGGGCCGAACAGCGGTGCGATGTAGGCCAGGCTGCCGAGCATCCCCAGTAGCAGGGGAGGCAGTGACAACGCGCACCAGAACGCCGCCTGCGCCGACTCCGAGAAGATGGAATCGTCCCAGCTCTTCGACAGTGTGCGTCGAGAGATGTGCCAGATGTGGTGGCGTGATGGTGGTACTGGAAGTGGCTGGCCAGTCATGACCAGTCAAGCATTACTGACGAAACCTGCTCGTGCCCAGGCGGGTGTCGTCCGGGGGGCGTGTCAGCCGAGATCAGGCGTCGACCGGGTCGACGTGGATCACTGCTGCGAGTTCGATCAGCTTGGCTTCGTGCTCGTTGGCGTGGTGCTGGCAGAACAGCAGCTCGGCGCCTGAAGGCAACTTAGCGCGCACGCGCGCGGCCGCACCGCAACGATCGCAGCGGTCGGCTCTCGTTAGCTCCGGGCTTGTCAGAGTTGCGTTCATGGCTCCTCCGTCTTCTGCTCTGCGCATCTCGGCAAAGGCGCCTCGATTGCGTATGTCTACTCTGTCAGACGTTTTGGATTCCGGCCTTGTTCCCCAGGGGTTCACCGGTGTGTCGTGTCTCACTTGGCCGCCGTGTTGCTGGCCAGGCAGGCTGGCGGTATGCATCCATCGCCGAGTGTCCTGCTTCACTTGTGTAGTGCCGAGGAATGGCAGGCGGCCCAGCGTCGTGGCGAACATCGCCCGGACTCCCTGAGCGTCCAGGGCTTCGTCCACCTTTCAGCTCCTGAGCAGGTGCACCTGCCGGCGAATCGACTCTACTCAGGTCGGGGCGATCTGGTGCTGCTGCACATCGACCCGGCGATGTTGACGGATCCGCTGCGGTGGGAGCCGGGGGTTCCGACGGACCCCGACGCGATGCTGTTCCCGCATCTGTACGGCCCGCTGCCGGTGGACGCTGTGACGACCACCACGACCTATGTGCCCGACGCCGAGGGACGGTTCGCGCCGTTGGCCGGCGACACGCCGTCGTCGTAGAGCGCAGCTGTCCGGGGCGTGAGGTCGTGGTGGGGCCGGCGCCGGCCCACCACGCTCAGTTGGTGTGGACCGGCGTCACCGGAATCCGGCCCGCGCTGGCACCACCGTCGACGGTCAGATCCGCGCCGGTGATGTATGACGACGCATCCGAGGCGAGGAAGGCGACGACGTCGGCGACCTCTTCGGGAGTGCCGACACGGGTCAGCGGCGCACCGGGATGGCCGCCGAGGCCGCGTTCCACCTCGAGGTGGGCGATCATCGGGGTGTCGATCATGCCGGGATAGACGGTGTTGACCCGAATGCCCAACGGGCCCAGCTCGATTGCCGCGACCTTGGACATACCGCGCAAACCCCACTTGGAGGCACCGTACGCCGTGTAACCGGCCAGCCCCTGCACACCCGCCTGCGACGAGATGTTGACGATCGATCCGCCGCCGGCGGCCTTCATCGGTTCGGCGACGGCCTGCATGCCCAGGAAGGCGCCGATGAGATTGACCCGCAACATCTGCTCGAATCCTGCGGTGTCCTGCTCGGCCAGTGGCACCACCTTGCAGATGGCGGCGTTGTTGACCAGCACGTCGACCCGACCGAACTCGCTGATCGCGGTGTCGACGGTGGTGCGCCAGTCATTTTCGTTGCCGACATCGTGGCGGACGAAGCGGGCGGCGGCGCCGATGGACTCGGCGACCCGCTGACCCTCCTCGACGAGGAGATCGGTCAGCACCACCTTGGCACCCAGCGCGGCGAACAACCGCGCCTCGGCTTCACCCTGCCCGCGGGCGGCCCCGGTGACGATTGCGACCTTGCCGGACAGGTCGACGCCGGCCATCAGTCGTTGTCCTGGTCGATGCCGGTCAGCATGAGTTCGGATACGCGGCGGGGGAATTCGGTGAACTTCGCCATCGGAATGATGCTGCGCGGCAGGATGACGTGGCGGCGGTTGTTTTCGATGGCGTCGGCGATAGCCTCGGAAACCACCACCGGGTCCAACTGGTCGCGCGGAATCATCCGCCACCGTATCGATCGCTCGATGGTGCGCCGCGCCGGGCCGAATGCGCGGATGTGGTCGATCATGTCGGTTTTGACCTCGCCGACCTGCACGAGCGTGGTGCCGACCGGCTTGCCCCGCAACTCGCCGCGGATACCTGCGGTGAAGTGGCTCAGCCCGGCCTTCGACGTGCCGTACAGGGTCAGTCCCGGCCCCTGGGAGATGGCGCCCATCGAGGACACGTTGACGATGTGGCCACGCCCACGCCCGACCATGCGAGGTATGGCCTGGCGGCAGAGGTCCATCGGCGCGGCCAGGTTGACCTGCAGGAGGTTACGAATCTGCTCGGGGCTGACCTGGTGGAACCGGCCGACGTGGTCGATACCAGCGTTGTTGATCACGATGTCCACCGGGCCGTCGGCCTCGACCCGGTCAAGCAGTGCCTCGACGGCGGCCGGATCACCCAGGTCGGTCGGGTAGGCCGTGCCGCCGATCTCCTTGGCGAGCAGGTTGAGCGACTCGGCGTCACGCGCCACCACGGCGACGTCGACGCCGCGCGCGGCAAACACCTCGGCGATGCTCTTGCCCAGGCCGCGGCTCGCGCCGGTGACCAGAGCGCGGGAGTTCCTCAGCTTCATGGGTTGCCTTTCAGTGGATTTGAGGTGTGGTCTTGTTGTTCAGTTCGGGTCGTTCAGGGCGTCGCGGACGACGGCGCACACGTCTTCGGTGGCCTCGGCCGCGGCGGGAAGATGGTCGGCGAGGTTGAAGAACCCATGGAAGCCGCGCTCGTAACGCCGGACGCTCACTTTCGCCCCGCTGGCGGCAAGCATGCGGGCATACTCCTCGCCCTCTTCGCACAGCGGATCCAGGGCTCCGGTCAACACGTGCGCATCCGGAAGTCCGGTCGTATCACCGAGAATCGGCGATGCCGACACCTCGGCCTGGGCGCCGCTGGCGCCGAGATACTGCGAGGTGAACCACTGCATGTGCTCAGCCGTCAGCACCCCGCTCTTGGTGTGCGGGCTGGACAGCGACGACTTGCGACGCTGATCCACAACCGGGTAGATCAGCACCTGGAATGCGATGGCCGGGCCATCGCGGTCCCGGGCTGTCATCGCGACCACGGCAGCCAGATTGCCGCCCGCGCTGTCGCCTGCGATCACGAGCCGGGCGGGGTCACCGCCGAGCTCGGCGGCATGGGAAGCCACCCATTCGGTTGCCGCCCAGGCGTCTTCGACCGCGGCAGGATAAGGATGCTCGGGAGCCAGCCGGTAGTCGACCGAAACCACGATTGCGCCGATGCCGTTGGCGAGCCTGCGGCAACACGAGTCGTGTGAGTCGAGATCACACAGCACGAATCCGCCGCCGTGGAAGTAGACGAGGACGGGCAGGCCGGCGTCAGGGTTGGTGCCGGAGTCCGCGGGGTCCAGCGGATGGTAGATCCGCACCGGAATGTCGCCGGCGTGCCCGGGGATGGCACGGTCTTCGACGTGGCCCACCTGCATGGGCCAGGCCGGACGGCGGCTGGCCTTGAGCCTGGCCCGCACCTCCGCAGCCGCCGCGATGGGATCACTGCCGCCTTCGAGAATGGGGGCGAACGCGTCGCCCATCCGGCCGGCGACCTCACGCTTCATGGTGTCGTCTTGGATACCTGAGTCGCTCACTTGGAACCCCCGGTCAGTTCGCCGCGCAGCACCTTGCCGGTGGCGTTGCGGGGCAGCTTGTTCAGGAACTCGACGTCCCGCGGAATCTTGTACCGGGCCAGGTTTGCCCGTACGTAGTCCTTGATCTCATCGGCGCCCAGGGTGGCCCCGTCGGTCAGCACCACGTACGCGTTGAGCCGTTGACCGAAATCTTCGTCACTGACCCCGATCACCGCCACCTCGTCGACCTCGGGATGGCTGGTGATCAGGTTCTCGACCTCCAGCGGGTAGACGTTCTCGCCACCGCAGATCACCATGTCGTCATCACGGCCGTCGATGTAGAGTCGGCCCGTGTCGTCGAAGTGGCCGACGTCGCCGCTGCTCTGCAGCCCATCGATCGACTCTTTGGTGCGGCCGTCGGTGTAGCCGGCGAAGCTCACGTCGCTGCCGGCGAAAACCCGTCCGATCACACCCGGTTCGGTGATCTCATGGCCCGCCGAGTCGTACAGGCGGACCGCGCATCCGACGGGGGCCCGGCCCGCGGTGCGCGGATCGTGCTTCAGATCTTCGGGCATCGCCACGGTCATGACCGCGAGTTCGGTTGAGCCGTAGAGGTTGTAGAGCACCGGGCCGAACTCGGCGAGGGTGCGCTTGACGAGGTCGGGTGGCATGGCCGAGCCCGAGACGAAGATGATCTTCAGCGACGACGTGTCGTAGCTGTCGCGAACATCCTTGGGCAGAGCCAGGATTCGCTGCAGCATCGTGGGTACCACCACGAGTACGTCACAGTGGTGGTTCTGGACCGCGCGCAGCGTCTCTTCCGGGTTGAACTTGCGGCGCAGCACCAGGCGGTTGCCCAGCGCCAGCGACAGCACCGCCTGGCCGAGCCCGGTCCCGTGGAACATCGGTGCGGCGAGCATGCAGGTCTGGCCGCGGCGGCGCGGCACCCGGTCCAGCAGCTGAGCGGAGAACAGGGGAGAGGTCTTGCCGCGCGGGGCGCCCTTCGGCGTGCCGGTGGTGCCGCTGGTCAGCAGCGTCATGCCGCCCGGCTTGGCGGGTGCGGCCACCGGGGCCGGCGAGGTAGCGGCGATCAGACCCTCCAGTGAACCCTCGACATCGGCTGTCGAGCGCTCGTCGGTCCAGGCCAGGAAGCGGCGCACGCCCGGATCGATGGCGCTGACGAGGTCGGTGAACTCCTCGTCGTGGATCAGCACGTCGACCTTTTCGCGGGCCGCGACGTCGGCGAACTGTGGCTTGGCGAATCCGGTGTTCATCAGCAGCAGCTGTGCCCCGACCTTGCCTGTCGCGGCCAGGACGGTGACCAGGCCGCGGTGGTCCCGGCACAGCGCCGCGATGACCGAGCCTGCACCGATACCGCGTGAATTCCACGCCCGGGCAAGGGCATTGACCCGGTCGTTGAGTTGCGCGAACGTCACGTCGCCCCATTCGTCGGTGATGGCGATGGCGTTGGGATCGCGGGTGGCGGCGCTTTCGATGACGGCGGCGAAGCCGCCGAACTGGCGGACCAGCTTTGCCTGCCGGATCCCGTCGCCCGCTCCACCGGACAGGCCGGACTCACGCAGCACGGCGATGCTGCGGGCGATCACACGGAACCGGTTGGCCCTGGCGGCGAGGCTGGATGTGCGCGGATTAGCTCGCTTCATGCCGCAAACGGTAGGTCGCACCGGGTCGGCAGCGGGTCCCGAAGTCTCGCTGGGCGGGACAGCTTGTCTACTCGGACACACGATTGGATAAGAGTGATGGCAGCCACAGAAAGAGCCGTATCGGCGGTGAGGACAAGCGAGGTTGAGAATGCGGCGTTTGAAGGGCGAGGACAACAGCTTCCTGGCATGGGAAAGCTCCGTCCAACCGCAGCACACGATGAAGGCTGTCGTGCTCGACCCGAGTCGGATGAGCGAACCACTCACGTTCGAGCGAGTCAAAACCGCTGTGCAGGGCTGGGTCGATCAGATCGAACCGCTGCAGTGGCAGTTGCTGTCGCCGCGGGTGGGGTTCGGCCGGCCGTGGTGGGTGTCGCGGCCGCAGATCGACATCGAGCACCACGTCCAGCGGACCACTGCACCCGCTCCCGGCGGTGACGAGGAACTCGCCGCGACCATCGGCGAGATCTTCGAGGTGGCGCTCGACCGCGACCGGCCGGCCTGGCAGCTGTGGTACGTCGAGGGCCTCAAAGACGGCCGCATCGCCCTGGTGCTCAAGATTCACCACGCCGTCGCCGACGGCACCGCATCGCTGCGGCTGCTGGAAACCCTGTACAGCACCGATCCGGCGACCCCGCTCCCGCAGCCGGGGCGGACACCACTGCGGAACGAACAACGACCGGCACCGTGGGTCTGGTGGCCGCTGGTGCTGCGTCATCAGATCGCGGCACTGGCCCGTTTCCCCGGCATCATCGCCCGCACCGCGGCCGTCACCGGGGTGATCCGCCGCCGGCAGAAGGCCGGAAAGCCCGGTTACGCCGAAGCTTTCGCCGCACCGGCCATGCCGTTCAACGAACCGTTCTCGGCCAGCCGCCGATTCGCCTACCGGCGCTGCGACGTCACGGAGATCAAGCGGGTGTCGAAGGCTTTCGGCGTCACCATCAACGATGTCTTCCTGACCATCTGCGGCGGAGCCCTGCGGGACTACCTGGCTGAGAGCGGGCAGGCCAACGACGAGAGCTTGACCGCCGTCGTGCCCGTCTCGATGCGCCCGACCGACACCGAGGCCGAGTGGGGCAACAAGGTGGCGCGATGGAACGTCGACCTCGCCACCCACATCGCGGACCCCGTGGAGCGACTCAACGCGGTCGCATCGGCGACCCGGGCCGCACGCGAGGTGCAGGCCGAGCGGGACGCCTGGCTGCAGCATGACTGGATGGAGTACTGGCCGTTGTTCTGGTTGTACTCGCGAGTGCTGCCGATCCTCGGGGCCAAGATGAAGCGCCGCCCGATGTTCAGCCTGATCGCGTCAAACATGCGCGGCCCGCAGGAAACGCTGTACTGGGGCGGTGCGCCGATCGAGCAGCTGATCTCGTCCGGGCCGATCGTGTTCCCGATGGGGCTGAACTTCACCGGGTGGAGCTACCGCGACGAGATGGCGATCTGCGTGCTCACCTGTCGTGATCAGGTGTCGGACCCGTACGGTATCGCCGACCGGGTGCCGCAGGTCCTGGCCGAGTTGTCGGCGCGGGCGGACTCAGCTGCGAGAGGGATCCCGGAGGTGAATGCCGGCTCAGCCGGCGGCGACGCACCGGATCGTCAGGCGGTATCCGGCTAGGACGTCGAGCCAGAGGCGGGCCACCGGGTCCGTGGCGTCGAGCGCGTGGCGATTGCCGCTGCTCAACAGTTGGTCGGCGGCGTTGCGCGCGCGGGTCACGGCCTGGCGCAGTGCGGTCACCGCGCCGTCGGCGTCGGCGCTCAGCGCCACGGTGAGTTGCAGACGTGCGGCGTCGATGTCGGATGCCGCCCTGGCCACCAGCACCGCCGAGGCGGTCAGTTCGGTGGTGTCCTCGCTGCCGTATGAGGTGGCCAGCCGCCGGCGGACCTGCCCGACGTGCGCCTGCCACACACCGGACGCGGCGCCGACGACGACGGCGGCCTGTCCAGCGCCGGCAAGGACCCGGTAGGGCGGTGGCGCATCATCGAATTCACCGGTGTCCCAAGAATTGTCATCGGATGGCGAAAACACGGAGCCCTCGTCGACAACCACGTCGGACACCGTGACGTCGCCGATACCGGCCGCGTCCACGCCGCGCCGGTCACCGTCGCCGTCCACCTGCACCACGCCGCGACGGAGCAGGACATACCGAACGGAACCCTCGTCGAGGGCACTCAGCAGCAGCCAGTCCGCGACGTGGGCACCGGTCACCGATTCCCAGCGGCCGGTCAGCCGAAACTGCCCGGCCTCGGCGGTCAACCGTCCCGACGGTTCCGCACCGGTGGTCACCAACGCACCGGCATCGGCGCTCCACACCCGTTGGGCGGCACCGTCGCCGAGGCCGGCCACGGCGTAGGCCGCGGTGTTGACGGCCGCGGCGAACCACCCCGCCGACCCGTCACGCTCGGCGAGGTCGGCCACCGCCGCGACGTATTCGGCCGGCGACACCGCGCGTCCGCCGTATCGGACCGGCTGCAGCAACCGACCCGATTCCGAATCACGCACGACGGCAATCGATTCAACGGTCGAGACGGTGGGATCGACGCCGGGTGCACCGGGCGGCTCGGCCATATGACCTCCTGGGAGGGGCGACGAATGGTATTCACGATGGTGACACACCGGACGGGCTGGATAGGGCGGCGACGATGACGCAGAATGTGCGCGGCGCGGTGCGCCAGGCACTGCCGGCGATCGCCGCGGCGGCAGCCGATGTCGACCGCACCGGGGCCGTCGACCCCGCAGTGATCACCGGCCTGCATGATGCGGGTTTCTTTGCGATGCTGCGGCCCAAGGCGTTCGGGGGGATCGAAGCCGACCCGGCCGAGTACCTGGCGGTCACCCGTGACCTGTCCGCAGCGTGTACCTCCACGGGGTGGCTGGCCGGTTGGTTGGGTGTCAACACCTGGCATCTCTCGCTGTTCGATCACCGTGCCCAGCGCGATGTGTGGGGCCGGGATCCACGGACCTTGCTTTGTGAGTCGTATGCCCCGACCGGTCGGCTCGAACGCGTGGGTGACGCATTCCGGTTGTCGGGCCGGTGGAGCAGGTGCACCGGCATCCTGCATTCGTCGTGGCTGATGGCCGCCGCGGTGCTGGTCGGTGAGGACGGTGCGGCCCAGGATTTCCTGGTGGCACTGGTACCGCGGGAGAACTACGACGTGGAATCGACGTGGAACAGCGTGGGATTGCGCGGTATCGGCGCGCACGACGTCGTCGTCTCGGGTGCGGTCGTGCCGCGGTACCGCACGTTCGGCTGGGTCAGCGGTGAGCAGCTCAGCACACTGGCTCCGCTGTACCGGTTGCCGCAACCAACCATGTACACCCACACGGGCACGGTTCCACTGCTCGGCGCCGCCGAGAACATTCTCGCCGCGTTGCGGCCCCAGGCCGGTTCGTCGGTCGATCCGGTGGCCATGGCGTGCAGTGACCTCGAACTGTCGGTCGCCCAGATCGAACGCAACCTCGGCGATCTCATGGATTGTGTGCGTGCCGACCGAGCCCCGGACAGCGACCTGGTGCTGCGATCACGCCGGGACCAGGTGCTGGCCTCCGAACGTGCCGTCGCGGCGATCCGGACATTCATCGCGCACTCGGCTGGCCGCGATGCCGGGGACCCGCTGGTGGAACGGGTGTGGCGCGACGTCCAGACCGCGCAAACCCATGTCGCGAGCAATGTGGAGCAGGTGCTGGCACTGGTCGGTCGGCACTCGTTCGGCATGGAGGTCGACGAGATCCTCTGGTAGGCGGGCGTCTTCAGACCCACGCGTCGGAGGTCAGCGTCCGCAGCACGCGCGACAACAGGTTGTCGGTGGCCTGCGCCTGGGACGGGGCCGCCGACGCGGCATCCCGGCCGGCGCCGAGTTGCTGCGAGACGTGCCGGGCCGCACGGATCACGAACGGTGCGGTCCGCTGCAGGCGGTGCAACGGCACCGCACCGGTCAGGGACAGGCCCGCCACCTCGCCGTCGGCCGAGCGAAGCGGGGCCGCCACGCTGGTCAGTCCGATCGCCAGCTCCTCGTTGTCGTACGCCAGTCCGTGCCGCGAGCGGATCCGGGCCAGTTCCCGGTGCAGGGTTTCCAGATCGCCGATGGTGGACCGGGTGGACCGGGTCAGCCGCGGCCCCAGGACGGCGTCCACCTCCTCGGCGGGAAGCTGGGCCAGCATGGTCTTTCCCAGGGCGCTGGCGTGCGCGGGCGTGTGCCCGGCGACGCGGGTGGGCACCACAGCACTGTTGCGACCGGCCACCTTGTCGAGGTAGACGACGTCGCCGCCGAAGAGCACCCCGAGGTGCACCACCAGTCCAGTGTCGGCATGCAGGCGGGACAGGGTCGGTGAGGCCGCGCTGCGCAACTGCGAGTGGTCGACCATCCCGGTCACCGGCAGCGGGGAGGCGGCCAGCGCATAGCCGTCGGGCCGGTGCTGTAGGAGCCCCGCGCTGTGCAACTGTTTGAGAATCCGGTGCACGGAGGAGCGGGGCAACCCCGTGCGGCCGGCGATCTGATCCAGCCGCAGGTGCCTGCCGGGTTCATCGAAGGAGTTGAGGATCAGCGCGACACGATCCACCATGGACACGGCCGTGTCACCCTGTTCGGGGCGTGGTCGTGATGTTGCGTTGCTGGTGGATGCCGGCACTGCGCCCCCTGGGAGACGTCGAACACTGAGGCCCCCACAATCTCACTCAGCGAGATCCTGACGCAAGCGTGAAGGTGCGGTACCTCACCATGGTGGTCACACGCGATACGCGCGACAAGGGAGTTTTGGATGCGTGGTGTTGAAATGACCAGGGATGTTCTGGACGGCATCAACGAAAATGCCGATCGGATACAGGCACTCGGACCCGCCAATGAGAAACTCGGCCGGCTCGACAGTCGGGCGGTCGAGGCGCTGCGCGAGTCCGGGGTGATGCACATGCTGCAGCCCGAGGAGTTCGGCGGAATCGAGACCCATCCGGGTGACTTCGCCGAGGCCGTGCTCGAGATCGCCCGGCTGGACGGGGCGGCAGGCTGGGTCGCCGGTTCTGTCGGTGTGCCGCCGTGGGCATTGGCCTCGGCCCACCGGCGCCTGCGCGACGAGGTGTGGGAGGCCGATTCCGACGTCTGGATCGCCTCGGCGCACGCGCCGGCCGGCGTGCTCCTGCCCGTGGACGGCGGCTACCGGCTCTCCGGTGAGTGGCGATCGGTCGCGGCCATCGACCATTGCGAGTGGGTTGTCGTCGGCGCCCGTGTGGTCGGTATGGGCGACGTCGACGGACTCGGGTATTCGCTTGTGCCGCGGGAAGATCTGCGCATCGACGACGAATCCTGGAATGCCATCGGATTGATCGGCACCGGAAGTAAGAACATCACGATTTATGACGTGTTCGTCCCCGCGCATCGGCTGCTCAACCACAACAGCATCGTCGACGGTACTGCGGCAGGGCATGCGGGTCTGCGCAATCCCATCTACCACATTCCGCTCAGTACCATTGCGCCGCTGGGAATCACGGCTGCGGTGATCGGCATGGCCGAGGGCGCACTGGCCCACCATCTCGAGGCGGCCGGCACGGCCGGCCCGGTCGAAGAACACGCGGCCGCCGAGATCAGGGCGTCGCGACTGGTGCTGCTCGACACACTCACGACGTCCTTCAACCGGGTGCTGGACGGGCCGATCGACACGGGGATGCGGGCACGTGCACGCCGCGACCAGATCGCCGCGGCCCGCCGGGCGGTGCGGGCGATCGATGAGATCGTCTGTCACTCAAACGTTGACGCCCTGCGCCGCGGCAACCCGATGCAGCGGTTGTGGCGGGACGCCCACGTCGGTCTGGCAACGGTGGTCACCGAGTCAAAGGTGGTTTCGCCGTGACCGAACGGCACGGCGAAAAATGGTGGGCGGCGCGAAAGATCAGCGCCGCTCACCATTTTCGTTGCTCGTGATCAGTTGCTCGTGATCAGGCGTGGGTACCGCCGTCGATGCGGATCTCAGTGCCGCTGATGAACGCGCCGTCGTCGGACACCAGCATCGCGATCACGCCGGCGACCGCAGACGGGTCACCCATCCCCGCTCCGCCGGACTCCAGGGTGGTCGGCATGATCGGTGACAGTTTCGCGAACAACGACCAATCGCTGTCGGCGGGAACGAGTCCGGGCGTTGAGTCGGTGATCCCGGATTTGATGCTTCCCGGCGCCACACTGACCGCCCGCAGACCCTGCTTGCCGTACTCCAGGGCGAGGGCATGGGTCATCGCCTGGATGCCACCCTTGCTGGCCGCGTAGGCCGCCATGTAGGGATGGGCGAACGCCGCCGAGGTCGAACTGAAGTTCACGATGACACTCTGTGGATTCGCCAGCAGCGCCGGAAGCGCCTCGCGGATCACCAGGAATGTCCCGGTGAGATTGACGCCGATGATCTGGTTCCAGGCCGCCAGGCTCATCTCGTGGGTGTGCACCGCGCGCAGCATGCCCGCGGCGTTGACCACCGAGTCGAGGCCGCCCAGCGTCTCGACTGCGGTGCGCACACCGTCGACCACCGATGCCTCGTCGGCGATGTCCATCGTCAGCACCGTGAGCCTGTCAGCGGTGCCGGCCTGCTGCGCACTCTGCCGGGTGGCGTCCAGCCCATCGGCGGAGATGTCGGCACTCACCACTTCGGCGCCCTCGTCGAGCAGTCGCAGCGCGGTGGCCTGTCCGATGCCGGATCCGGCGCCGGTCACCAGGATCCGGCGGCCCTCAAGTCGATTCATGACGATCACTGTCCCATCACGTATTTCACGGTCGGACCGGCGGTCCAGCCGCCGTCGACGGCGATCTCGGCGCCGGTGACATAGGAGGAGGCGTCGGACAACAGGTAACCGATCGCGCCGGAGATCTCGTCGGCCTCACCGACGCGGCCCATCGGGGTGTTGGGGTAGTTGCCCTCGCCCGGTGTGATGCCGACCTGCGCGGTCATCGGCGTATATGTCATGCCCGGATGCACCGAATTCACCCGGATGCGGTCGGGTCCCAGTTCGACGGCGGCGATCTTGCTCAACCCGCGCACGCCCCACTTGGAAGCGCCGTAGCCGGCCGTCAGCGCCAGGCCCATCAGGCCGGCCGCCGAGGAGATGTTGACGATGGAACCCCCGCCCGCGGCGCGCATCGGGGCGATGACCGCCTGCAGGCCGTTGAAGACCCCGACCAGGTTCACCTCGAGCACCGTGCGGAAATGGTCGAGCGGCTCGTGCTCGATGAACTGGCCGGTCGAGATGCCCGCGTTGTTCACCAGGCCGTTGAGTTTGCCGAACTCCGCCAGGGTGAGCTCGACAGCGGACTGCCACTGCGCCGCGTCGGTCACGTCGAGGTGGACATAGCACGCGTTGCTGCCCAGCTCGGCCGCCAGCGCGGCGCCGTCGTCATCGAGCACGTCCGAAATCACCACCTTGCCGCCGCGTGCGACGACGTGCCGAGCGAACGACGCGCCGAGGCCACGGGCGCCGCCGGTCACGATCGCTACGACATCCGACAAGCTGTCCGAATCTGCTTGCATCCCAACAATTTCCTTTCAGGGTAAACCTGGGCTGGAATCAGTGTGTCGATCCTGGCCGCAGCACCGCCGGTGTATGAACGCAACGATATTCGTCGCGGTGACGGCATGGCGGAAAGTCTCATTCAGCGGGAATGGGTGGGGCAGTGCTGCGACGATGCTGGGACTGCCTCGTACCGGTGAGTGAGACAACGGCTGTCAGCTGCGCTCGCCGGTTCGTAACGTGACGCACCGAACATTGAAGCGAAAGGCATCGATAGTGACAGCGCAGCCAGCTCCGTCGGATACCGCCGAAAAAAACACCACCGCGGTGGATGTCGTCGTGGTGGGAGCCGGTTTCGCCGGGCTGTACGCACTGCATCGCCTTCGCGGGCAGGGCCTTTCGGTCCGGGTATTCGAGGCCGCTGACGGCGTGGGCGGTGTCTGGTATTGGAACCGCTATCCGGGCGCCCGGTGCGACGTCGAAAGCGTCGACTACTCCTACTCGTTCGACAAGGACCTCGAACAGGAGTGGAACTGGACCGAGAAGTACGCCACCCAACCCGAGATCCTGGCGTACCTCAACCACGTGGCCGACCGGTTCGACCTGCGGCGTGACATCTCGTTCGAGACCCGGGTGACCGACATGGTGCTCGACGAGAAGACGATGCGCTGGGAGGTTCGCACCGACCGGGGCGACGTGGTCTTCGCACGCTTCTGCATCCTGGCGGTCGGGCCGCTGTCGAATGCGAACATCCCGGCGATCGAGGGCCTTGATTCGTTCGCGGGCGACGTCTACCACACCGCGCACTGGCCGCACGAAGGCGTTGATTTCACCGGCAAGCGGGTCGGCGTGATCGGCACCGGATCTTCCGGCATCCAGGCGATCCCGCACATCGCCAAGCAGGCCGAAGAGCTCTTCGTCTTCCAGCGCACCCCGAACTACAGCGTGCCGGCCGGCAACATTCCGCTCGACGATGAAACGCGCGCCGCCCAGAAGGCCGGGTATGTCGAGCGGCGCAGGCTCTCGATGCTCAGCGGGGGCGGCTCACCGCATCAGCCTCACCCCGAGTCCGCCCTGGACGTCTCCGCCGACGAACTGCGGCAGACTTACGAGCGGCGCTGGGAACTGGGCGGGGTGTTGTTCTCCAAAGCCTTCCCGGACCAGTTGGTCACCATGGAGGCCAACGACACCGCCCGGCTGTTCTGGGAACAGAAGGTGCAGGCGGTGATCGACGATCCGGCGGTGGCCGACGTGCTGATCCCGAAGGATCATCCGATCGGCGCAAAGCGAATCTGCACCGACGACAACTACTTCCAGACCTTCAACCGGAACAACGTCTCGTTGGTGAATCTGCGGGCGACGCCGATCGAGCGGATCGACGCGTCGGGTATCGACACCACCGATGCGCATTACGACGTGGATGCGTTGGTGCTGGCCACCGGATTCGACGCCATGACCGGTTCGGTTCAGAAGCTCAACGTGGTGGGCCGGGGCGGTCGAACCCTGAACGAGGCGTGGGCAGAAGGGCCCGCGACCTACCTCGGTCTCGGTGTCCCGGGCTTCCCGAACCTTTTCAACATCGCCGGTCCGGGCGCCCCCTCGGTGCTGGCCAACATGGTGCTGCATTCGGAGCTGCACCTGAACTGGGTGGCCGATGCGATCGCCTACCTCGACGCCCAGGGAGCTCCGGCGATCGAGGCCCGCGAGGACGCCGCAGCCGAGTGGGTGGCCGAATGCACTCGACGTGCTGCCGGAACGCTCATGCCGCAGGCCAATTCGTGGTACCTCGGGGCGAACATCCCGGGCAAGCCGCGGGTGTTCATGCCGTTCGTCGGCGGCTTCGGCGTGTACGGCGAGATCATCGCCGACGTCGCGGCAGCGGGCTACAAGGGCTTCGACATCCACCAAGATCTGACCGCCTAGCGGTCCCTGCGGGGGCCGGCTGCTTCGGGCGCCGGCCTCCGACACAGGGGTCGGTCAGCCGTCACGGTCCAGCGCCGCTCGGATGTCGGCGCACACCTCCCGCCTGGCGGTACCGGCCAGGGTCAGCGCCGGCATGGTCATGAACCCGTGGATGGCGCCGGGGTAACTCCGGTGCACCACCGGAACACCCTGGGCCGCAAGCACTTCGGCGTAGTCTTCGCCTTCGGAGTGCAGCGGGTCGAAACCCGCGGCGATCACCACCGCGGCCGGCAGCCCCGACAGATCCGCCCGCAGCGGCGATGCATGGGGGTGGCTGCGGTCGCCCGCATCCGGCACGTACTGGTCCCAGTACCACGCCATGGCGGCGCGGGTGTTGTAGTACCCCGCCTCGAACCGGCGGTAGGACTCGGTGTCGAAGTCCGCGGCGATCACCGGATACAACAGTGCCTGGCACGCGATGTCCGGACCACCGCGATCGCGAGCGAGGATCGCGGTGACGGCGGCGAGATTTCCGCCCGCGCTGTCGCCCGCGACGACAATCTGAGACGCGTCGGCGCCGAGTTCACCGGCCGTACGAGCGACCCAGCACAATGCGGCGTACACGTCGTCGGCCGCGGCAGGCCACCGCGCTTCGGGTGCCAGCCGGTAGTCGACGGACACCACCACCGCACCGATGCCGTTGCACAGGTCCCGGCACAGATCGTCGTGGGTGTCGAGGTCGCAGAACACGAATCCACCGCCGTGGGCGAACAGCACCACGGGTGCCGGGGCACCGGAAGGCGTTTCCGGCCAGTAGATCCGGACGGGAACATCGCCCTCGGGCCCCGGTATCGTCCGCTCCTCGACCGCGCCGATCGGCTGCGGACGGTCCGATGCTCGATACCGGGACCGCACGGCGGCCCTGGCCTCGGCGCCGCTCATCGTCTCGACGGCAGGGAAACCGGTATTCAGTACGGGCAGCAGTTCTGCGATTTCCGGATCGACTTTCATCTCCGCCTGTTCGTCGAGTTGTCCGTGCACGGCAACGGGACCTTTGGCTCACCAAACCACGCCGGCGCCGGCCCTGGTCCGGGTGTTCCGCGCAGCGGGACTCACGGGATCCGGCTCTCGGCCAGCACGATTGAGGCTGGTCTTGTACCGCTGAGCGGGACTGCGGGCCCCGGTCGCACCGCGAGTGTGGACCATCACATGGCCTGGCCCAGTGAGGCGATCGACACACCGGAGACGGCGCTCGGCGAAATCCACAGTCGGGGAGTCGCATTCGGCCGGGCAACCTGAGCCGCCGCCACGGCGTGCTCGACAACCTAATAGATGGAGAGGAAATGGACCGACATAGCAAGTTCGACAACGGCTCCGTACCCGCTGTACGTCGTCGTTCGAGAACGGCATGGAGAGGCCTTGGCATCCTGCTGACTGCCTTCGGCTTCTTCGTGATGTCTGTGCTGCCCGCATGGGCGGCTGAGAACATGCGGGTCACTTTCGTGCGGCACGGTCAGTCCGCGGGCAACACATCGGGGAACATCGACACCTCGACGCCCGGTCCGTCGCTCACCCCGCTGGGGCAGGAGCAGGCCCAGGCAGTGGTCGACAAGCTGGGGGACAACAACTACGACGCCATCTACGCGTCGCAGATGATCCGTACCCAGCAGACCGCCGAACCGATGTCGGCCTATCTGGGTCTGCCGATACAGGTGCTCCCCGGCCTGCAGGAGATCGAGGCAGGCGACTACGAGGGCACGCCCGAGAGCGGTGCGCTCGACGGTTATCTCAAGGCCCCGATCGCCTGGGCGTTCGCCGGTCAGCTCGGGGCGCGTATCCCGGGTTCGATCGACGGCAATGAGTTCGACAGTCGCGTCGAGGGCGCGTTGAAGACGATGTACGACAAGGGCGACCGCAACGTCATCGTGTTCTCGCACGGCGGCACCATGATGTTCTGGACCATGATGAACGCCAAGAACCTCACGCTGGCGGAGAAGGGCATGCTGCTGAGCCAGCACGCGCTGGGCAACACCGACTACGTGGTGATCGAGGGCAATCCCGAGGACGGCTGGGTACTAACGGACTGGAACGGCCAGCGGTTCAGCCCTGAGCCGACATTCGGGCACGAGGTCGGGCTTCAGATGCGGACGCTGACCCGGCAGCTCGAAGCGGCCATGAAGCAGGTCACGGATTCCTTTGCCACCGGTGACGTGATCAAGGTTGCGACGGCGATCAACCGCAGTGTCGCCGATGCGGCGTCCTCGGTGACCAAGTTCAACCGCGCGATCAATGACGAGGTCATCAAGCGTGTCGACAAGTTCATCGGCGAGGCCCGCAATCCGGATCCCGGTCCGGCGTCGGAGCTCACGGACAAGGTGTCCGACATGGGCAAGGTGTCCGACTCCAAGAGCATTGTCCCGAACTTCGATTCGGCCAAGGACATGCTCAAGTCGCTGGCTGCTCCGGTGGCCGACCCGAAGGATGCCTCGGATTCGGAGGGTTCCGATCGCACCAGCGTGGCCCGGAAGGTGACCTCCGCGCTACGGGGCAACGGTGCCACCGACCTGACCGCTGGCAACTTGGTCAGGCCTGGAAAGGCGTTCGCCGACGTCAAGCGCACTCGCGAGCAGGTTCGTACCGCGGTTTCCGATGTCACCGACGAGCTCAGGTCCACGGTGAAGTCCTCGGTCGCCGGCATCAACGACGCCACCAAGAAGATGTCCGAGAGTGTCGGCGCGCCAAGCGCTTCGCGTGCCGCCGCCGGCTCCGACAAGGCATCGTCCGACTCTGACAGCAAGTAAGAAATCGGCCCCCTCCGCCAGGCGGAGGGGGCCGATCTCGTTGTCTGTCTCGGCTACGCGAGAGGACTAGTCCAGGTAGTCGCGCAGCACCTGGGAGCGGCTGGGGTGGCGCAGCTTGCTCATGGTCTTGGACTCGATCTGACGGATGCGCTCACGCGTGACGCCGTAGACCTGGCCGATCTCGTCGAGCGTACGGGGCTGGCCGTCGGTGAGGCCGAACCGCAGCCGGACGACGCCGGCCTCGCGCTCGGACAGCGTCTCCAGCACGGACTGCAGCTGATCCTGCAGCAACGTGAAGGACACGGCGTCGACGGCCACCACGGCCTCGGAGTCCTCGATAAAATCACCGAGCTGGCTGTCGCCCTCGTCGCCGATGGTCTGGTCCAGCGAGATGGGTTCACGCGCGTACTGCTGGATCTCCAGCACCTTCTCCGGCGTGATGTCCATTTCCTTGGCCAGCTCTTCGGGCGTGGGCTCGCGGCCCAGGTCCTGTAGCAGCTCACGCTGGATACGGCCCAGCTTGTTGATCACCTCGACCATGTGCACCGGGATACGGATGGTGCGGGCCTGGTCGGCCATGGCGCGGGTGATGGCCTGACGGATCCACCAGGTGGCGTACGTCGAGAACTTGTAGCCCTTGGTGTAGTCGAACTTCTCGACCGCGCGGATCAGGCCCAGGTTGCCTTCCTGGATCAGGTCCAGGAACGCCATGCCGCGGCCGGTGTAGCGCTTGGCCAGCGACACGACCAGACGCAGGTTGGCTTCCAGCAGATGGTTTTTCGCACGGTCGCCGTCACGGCAGATCCACTGGAAGTCGCGTCGCACCTGAGTGGTGAGCTTTTCGCCCTTCTCGGCGAACTCGGCCATCTTCTGGGTGGCGAACAGCCCGGCCTCGATGCGCTTGGCGAGCTCGACTTCTTCCTCGGCGTTGAGGAGGGCAACCTTGCCGATCTGCTTGAGGTAGGCGCGGACCGAGTCGGCCGAGGCCGTCAGCTCGGCGTCTTTGCGTGCCTGCCGCAGTGCCTCGGACTCTTCCTCGTCCCAGACGAAGTCGCCGGAGGCCTTGTCCTTCTCGGACGGCTCGGGATGCTCTTCTTGTGCCTTGGCCGCCTTGCCCGTAGCCGGTGCGGCGGGCTTGGCGTCCTTGTCTTCCTCGTCCTCGTCGTCGCCGGACTCCTCGACGTCATCGTCGGTGCCGAGCTCATCGTCGAGCTCGAGGTCGGTGTCTTCGACGTCGAGCTCCTCGCCCGGACCTGCCTCCAGGTCGTCGGTGGTCTCCACATCGTCGTTGACGTCCTCGGGCTTGCCCGCCGCGGCCTTCGTGGCCTTCTTCGCGGGCGCCTTCTTGGCAGGGGCGCGCTTGGTGGCGGCGCCGCCCTCGGCCTTGGCCGCGGTGCTCTTGACTGCCCGCTTGGCCGGGGCCTTCTTGGCGGGAGTCTTGGTAGCGGTGCGCTTCACCGGCTCTTCGGTCGCCGGGCTTGCTTTTGTCGCTGCCACGTACACCCTTTCGGTCTCACGTAATTCTCGGTGGATATGGGCATACTCCACCGAAAGTGTCTGCTATCGAATGTTGGCGTTCTTATCGGCTGGGATATTCACCGCTATTCGGTAGGCGGCCGCCGAGGACCATTGTAACGACAGTGTGGGAGTTCACCGTGCCGAGCGGCAAATTTCGACACCGGACCAGGCCGATGCGGCAAAGTTACCCGGCGGTAGCTTGCGCGCCGGCGGGCCACGGATCCTCACTGGCCATGGCCGCGCCCACGATGCCGGCGGTGTTGAGCAGCGTGGCGGGCACAATCGGGGTTCGGATCTTCAGCAGCGGTAGCCACTTGTCCGACTTGCGGCTGATGCCCCCGCCGGCGATGAACAGGTCCGGCCAGATCGCGTTCTCGATGGTCACCAGAACCTTGTTCACCTCTTCGCTCCAGCGCGCGTAACTCCACTCCTTGCGCTCCTTGACCGACGACGCTGCGCGGTGCTCGGCTTCCTTGCCGTCTACCTGCAGGTGACCAAACTCGGTGTTGGGCAACAACACACCGTTGTGGATCACTGCCGAGCCGATGCCGGTGCCGAAGGTCAGGAGTACCACGACACCGGAGTTGTCCTTGCCCGCCCCGTAGTGTTCCTCCGCCAGACCCGCCGCGTCGGCGTCGTTGAGCACGCGCACCGGCAGTCCGCCGAGCGCGGTGCTGATCACCTCGGAGGCGTTCACGCCGATCCAACCCTTGTCGACATTGGCCGCGGTCCGCACGATGCCTTCGGTGACCACCCCCGGGTAGGTGACGCCCACCTTGCCGGTCCAGCCGAACTCGGCCACCACCGCAGCCACCGTCTTCGCCACGGATTCCGGGGTGGACGGCTGCGGCGTGTCGAGTTTGAACCGCTCGCCGACGAGTTGTCCGGTGTCGAGGTCGACGATGCCGCCCTTGATCCCGCTGCCGCCGACGTCGACACCGAATCCGCGGCGTTGGGGCGGCGCGGTGGGAACCGGATCTGCGGCGGGCGCGTCGGGTGCGGTCATGGGTGCTCCTTTGTGGGACAGGCAGTGAGGAGGCTGTCGGACAGCGTGAGGGACAAACCAAGGCGCGCCCCCACCCTAGTAGTTCGCCAACGCCCGCGCGTGCGGTCGGCCATCCCCTGGAAGCGACTTTTCGGTCAGAAGGTGTTGCGATAGAGCCGTGACCGACAACAGTTTCGATGCTCCCGCACTGAGGGTGGTGGCCGAGCAACTCGCCACCGAAGCCGCAGAGTTCGTCGCGCGCCGGCGCGCCGAGGTGTTCGGCACCGTCGCGAATCCCGACGGTGCCGGGGTACGTGACGATGTCCGGACTGTCAGATCTAAGAGCACCCCGACCGACCCCGTCACGATCGTCGACACCGAAACCGAACGATGGCTGCGCGAGCGGCTGGCGGTGTTGCGGCCGTCAGAGGCGATCCTGGGGGAGGAGGAGGGCGGTCAGCAGGAGGGCCGTGACGGACTGAGTTGGGTGATCGACCCGATCGACGGCACGGTGAACTTCGTCTATGGGATCCCGGCCTATGCGGTGTCGGTGGCCGTGCAGTACGACGGCCGGTCGGTGGCCGGAGCCGTGGCGAATGTGCCTGCCGGTGAGGTGTACTCGGCCGCCCTCGGGCACGGCGCGGAGGTGGTGCGGGCCGGGGTGCGGACGCCGCTGCGGTGCAGTGCCGTCGAGAAACTGTCGATGGCGCTGTTGGGTACCGGGTTCGCCTACGATCCCGCCCGGCGAGCGAGGCAGGCCGGTGTACTGGCCCGGGTCCTGCCCGCCGTGCGCGACGTGCGCCGCATCGGCTCGTGTGCGCTCGACCTGTGCATGGTCGCCGCAGGCAGGTTGGACGCCTATTACGAAGAGGGTGTCCAGGTCTGGGACTGGGCCGCGGCGGCGCTGATCGCCGCCGAAGCCGGTGCGACGGTGTGGTTGCCGGACGCTCCCGGTGCCGAGTTCGTGGCGGCGTCGGCGCCGGGTGTCGCCGACGTCCTGCACGACGCGCTAGCAGGTGCCGGTATGGATCTTTGACAGCAGCGCGGAATCCGACGGGGCAGTGGCGTCGGGCCGCAGGCTGGCCAGCACGGCCTTGATGTCATCGTTGCTGGTGAGTTCGCTGAACTCGGTGCCGAGCGCCAGATCGACTGTGGCGTCCGGCCTTTCGTCCTGGAACAGTTCGGTGCACGGAGCCACCAGCCATACCGCTGCGGCGGCGGCACGGCCGGACGGGCCGAACCGGATCTGGCCCTGGCATTCCAGCCGGGTGTTGGCGTAGATCGGGTCGTTTGCCGCCTCGGGTTGGGCAAAGCCCAGATCGCGCAGCGCTCCGGCCACCTCGCCCGCCTGGCCGCCCTGGCCACTGGCGTTGAGCACCCGGATCCGGGTCTCGGCCAGCGGTGCCGGCGTGACTTCGGTCATCGCCGAGTTGGCCACCTGCTCGCCGAGCTTGGGGGCTGCCGGATCGGCGGCCGGCGGCGGGTTGTTACACACCGTGGCCTCGTGCACGTCTGTCGGTTGGTTGAGCGCGATGATCCACACGATCATCGTCACCACCGCAAGTGCGACGAACAACACAATGCCGGGAACGAAACTGCGCCGACGGAACGGTCGACCGTGACGGTCGAAGGCGGCTCCATCGGTGATTTCTGCGACCACACCTGCACTCTAAGGGCAACCGCGTTCGCCGACGCAGCAGAGCTCAGACGGTATTGTGAGGTAAATCACACTGAAACGTGTGGCAATACGGGCACGAATCATTTGGGGAATGCGTTCGACGCTGGTACAAAGCTCTGCTGCAAGGTAAGGGAGGGGACACAGACGATGGCTACCGACTACGACGCTCCACGGCGTTCCGAAGCAGACGAGGTTTCTGAGGATTCGCTCGAGGAGCTCAAGGCGCGGCGCAACGAGGCACAGTCCGCGGTGGTGGATGTTGACGAAACAGAAACTGCCGAGTCGTTCGAGCTGCCGGGCGCAGACCTGTCCGGCGAGGAATTATCGGTACGGGTGGTCCCGAAGCAGGCCGACGAATTCACCTGCTCCAGCTGTTTTCTGGTGCATCACCGGAGCCGGCTGGCAAGCGAGAAGAACGGGGTGATGATCTGCACGGACTGCGCCGCCTGATTCGCGGCTCAGCCGCTGCAACTGGATTCGCGGCTCAGCCGCTGCAACTGGATTCGCGGCTCAGCCGCGGAGCGCAGCCAGGACGCGATCCGGATGCCTCGAACTGATCAACCAGTACGGGGTGGGGTCATCCGGATCGTCGAGCACCACCAGGACCATCGGGCCCACCCACGCCCGGTGCACGACGTAGGCAGCGGGATCGAGCTGGCGGCCGAGTGCGGCGGACTTCGCGGACCGCGGCACCTCCGCGGCGCGGGAGATGACGCTCGTCGGCAGGTGTGCGTCACCGATCCACAACTCGGTGTCGTCCTCCCCGTCGCGGACCACCTTCAATTCGGTCTTGCTGAACCACATCAGCACGGCCGCCGCCACGCCGAAGAGCAGCACGTACGGCAACCATGCCGGAATGGCCGGAGCAGCCAGGCCGATCTCGAATGCGATCACTCCTGCCAGCACCGCAGCGGGAAGCGACCACCACCACGGCACCCACAAACGTTCGCGGTAGTGAACGCTTTGGGTGGTTGCGCGCGTGTCTGACACGCGGCTCAGAGTAATCTGTGACGTCGTGTCCACCTCTCTGGCGGTCGTCCGATTGGACCGCGAACTACCGATGCCCAGCCGGGCGCACGATGGTGACGCGGGCGTAGACCTCTACAGCGCGCGCGATGTCGAGCTGGCCCCCGGGCAGCGGGAGCTCGTGCCCACCGGCGTCGCGGTAGCCGTCCCGCACGGAATGGTGGGTCTGATCCACCCACGCTCGGGTTTGGCTGCACGCGTGGGTCTTTCGATCGTCAACAGCCCGGGCACCATTGACGCCGGCTACCGCGGCGAGATCAAGGTTTCGCTGATCAACCTCGATCCCGACACGCCGATAGTGATCAACCGCGGTGACCGGATTGCCCAGCTGCTGGTTCAGCGGGTAGAACTGCCCGAGTTGGTCGAGGTGACCTCGTTCGACGAGGCGGGCCTGGCTGACACCTCCCGTGGCGACGGCGGCCACGGTTCCTCCGGCGGACATGCGAGTTTGTGATGGCATTCGGAAAACGCAAGAACGATGCGGCTGATGACAAGGCTGATCAGAACGATGGCGTGCGGGTCGAGCAGCCGGCGCCGGCAGAGCCGGCTGACGAGGACCGCGACGAGGACTGGGCTGACGACCAGGGTCCGTTCGACGTCGAGGACTTCGACGACCCCGCCGTCGCGGTGCAGGGCCGGCTCGACCTCGGCTCGGTGCTGATCCCCATGCCCGACGGCGGCCAGGTGCAGGTTGAGCTCAACGAGGCCGGGGCGCCGAGTGCGGTATGGGTGGTGACCCCTAACGGGCGGTTCACCATCGCCGCCTACGCCGCGCCCAAGAGTGCCGGCCTGTGGCGTGAGGTGGCCGGTGAGCTTGCCGAGTCGCTGCGCAAGGACACCAGCTCGGTGGCCATCCAGGACGGCCCATGGGGCCGCGAGGTGGTCGGTGTGGGTAATGGCGGTGTGGTGCGGTTCATCGGCGTCGACGGCTACCGCTGGATGGTGCGCTGCGTCGTCAACGGCGCTCCGGAAACCATCGACGCGCTGGCTGACGAGGCACGGGCGTCATTGGCTGACACCGTGATTCGTCGCGGGGAGACACCCCTGCCGGTACGCACGCCGCTGCAGGTGGAGTTGCCCGAGCCGATGGCTGCCCAGCTTCGTACCGCGGCGCAGCAGGCCGCGATGCAGCAGGCCGCCCAGCAGGTCGCTTCGGCGTCACAGGCCCTGCCGCAGGATCAGCCGCCGGCCGAGCCGGCGGCGCGGCGCAGTGTGCAGGGCTCGGCGATGCAGCAGCTGCGCACCATCACCGGCGGCTGAGGCCCCGCCTCAGCTTGCGACGGTGTCGCTGGCGGCCTCCCGCAGGGCCGCCACACATGCGGCGCCCAGTACGCCGGTTTCGAGCCCCATCTGTTCGAGCGTGACCGAGCGCAGCGCTGCCTGCGGCGCGGCGGCCACCCATTCGTAGCCGACCTCGGCCGGGTGCACGGGGTCGTCGGTTGCCACCGCGACGCCCATCGGTATCCGAAGCTGTTCGAGTTCGGCACTGCCGGGTGCGCGGTAACCGGCCGCTTCCTCCATCGCGTCGGGCAGAGTGGGCCACTGGCCGACCCAGGAGCGGGCCAGTTCGTCGGCCAGCCACGGCGGGCTGGAAGCCCGCATCTGCGCCACGGTGGCCGCCAGCCCGTCCCGGCGCAGCAGATCCGCCGACTGCCGGGCCAACAGCGCGGCGGGGGCATGCTGGGAGGTGCCCGTCCACGGCGGCAGAGCGGCCAGTACTGCCACGGCCCGGCCGGGATGGTCCAACGCCCACCGCACTGCCACGACGGCCCCGATGGACACCCCGCCGACCGCGATGGGGCCCGACCGGGCGGCGTCGTCCAGCGCCTGCAGGTAGCCCTCGACGAGCCGGTCCGGAGTCGGCGGCGGGGTCACCACCAGCGCGCCGGCGGCGTGCAGCGCATCGGAAAATGCCCGGTAGACGTAGTTATCGTCGGACCCGGTGCCGGGCAGTAGAACGGTTGGGACACCGCGCAGGATGACGCTCATCACATGATCGTGCCTGCCCGGTCAAATCGTCGGCGTGCCGACCCGCGCCCCACGTGGCATTCGGTGAACAAGAGGTCTACGGTGGCGTTGGTTGGGCGGATTCACAGAGGATCCGCAGAAGGTCAGGAGAGGCCATGGCTACGGCCGAAGGGTATCTGCGCCGGCTTACGCGACGCCTGACGGAAGACCCCGAACAGCTTGATGTCGAAGTGCTCAGCGATGACGCCGCCAACACCGGCGCGCTGAAGGCCATCGACGCCCAGCGCGGCCAGGAAGTGACGATGGTCGGCACCCTGCGCAGCGTGGAATGTAACGGCAAGGGGTGTTCCGGCGGCATCAGGGCCGAGTTGTTCGACGGTACTGACACGGTGTTGCTGGTGTGGCTGGGACAACGCCGCATTCCGGGCATCGAATCCGGTTGCACGCTGAGGGTGCACGGCCGGGTGGGCAAATTGGAGAACGGCGCCAAGGCGATTTACAACCCCCGCTACGAAATTCAGAAGTGAGTCAGGCCGACCAGAACACCGGCGACGCATCTCAACCCCCTGAGAGTGATCCGGCGCTGACCCCTGCCCACGGCGGCGGACGTGCAGTGCTGGACCAGATGGGCGGCATCAGCGGCCTGATCTATTCGTCGCTGCCGGTGCTGGTGTTCGTCCCGGTGTCCACGACGTTCGGGCTGATGCCGGCGATTGTCGCCGCGCTCGGCGTGGCGACACTGATCCTGATCTGGCGGTTGATCCGCCGCGACTCCGTTCAGCCCGCTGTGTCGGGATTCTTCGCCGTGGGCGTCAGCGCCCTGATCGCCTACGTGGTGGGCGAGTCGAAAGGCTATTTCCTGCTTGGCATCTGGAGCTCGCTGGTCTACGCCGTGCTGTTCGGGGTGTCGGTGATCATCCGGCGCCCGGTGGTCGGCTATATCTGGGGCTGGGTGAACACCCACGACCGCGCTTGGCGCGATGTTCGTAAGGCGGTGGTGGCATTCGACATCGCCACCCTCACCTGGGTAGCGGTGTTCGGGTCGAGGTTCCTGGTGCAGCAGTATCTGTACGACGCCAACGAGACGGGCTGGTTGGGCTTCGCGCGCATCGCGATGGGCTGGCCGCTGACCGCCGTCGCCGCGTTGGTGACCTATCTGGCCATCCGGGCTGCGCAGCGGGCCGTACACGCCGACGACGCGGTTCAGAGCGCCGACGGCTCCGACTGTGCCGGAGCGCCGTCTTAGCGCGGCGCCGCACGCAGCAGCAGCTCGCGCAGTTCGTCCTCGGACTCGGTGACGGCGACGAACAGTAACTCGTCTCCACCCTCAAGAGGATCGTCGGATTCGGGCACGATCACCCTCGCTCCGCGCAGGATGGTCACCAGTGCGGTGTCGCGGGGCAGCTCGAGCCGCTTGACGGGCTTGCCGCCCCACGGGGTGTCGTCGGGCAGCGTGATCTCGACCAGGTTGGCCTGTCCCTTGCGGAACTCCATCAGGCGCACCAGATCGCCGACCGCGACGGCCTCCTCGACGAGCGAGGCGAGCATGCGCGGCGTCGACACCGCCACGTCCACCCCCCAGTTCTCGTCGAACAGCCACTCGTTGCGGGGATCGTTGACGCGGGCCACCACCCGCGGAACCGCGAACTCGGTCTTGGCCAGCAGGCTGACCACGACGTTGACCTTGTCGTCACCGGTCGCCGCGATCACCACATCGAATTCCTCGAGCTTGACCGACTCCATCACGGTGAGCTCACAGGCATCGCCCAGCCGCCAGTGCGCGGCCGGGATGGCATCGACGTCGATGTGGCTGGGGTTACGTTCCAGCAGCGTCACGTCATGGTTGTTCTCAAGCAGCTCGCGGGCGATGGAGCGGCCCACGGCCCCGGCCCCGGCGATGGCAACCTTCATCAGTGAGACTCCACGTCGTCGCTCGGTGGCAGTGCCGCGATGGCCAGCGCCTCGGCGACGTGTCCGGACACCGCGGCCATGTACACCTGATCGCCGGCCTGGATCACGGTCTTGGGTTCGGGCAGATACCCGTTGCCGAACCGGATCATGAAGGCCACCCGGCCGCCCGTCGCGGCCTCCAAGTCGGTGACCAGGTGCCCGGCCCAATCCTGGTGCAGCGGAAGTTCGGCCACGCCCACGTTGCCCGACGGGTCCCGCCACTTGGTGGTCTCGGTCTCCCTGGTCAGCACGTTGAGCAGACGATCGGTGGTCCACGGAACAGTGGCCACGGTGGGGATGCCCAGCCGCTCGTAGACCGCGGCACGCTTGGCGTCATAGATACGCGCCACCACGCGCTCGACGCCGAACGTCTCGCGGGCCACTCGGGCCGAGATGATGTTGGAGTTGTCGCCAGAGGACACCGCGGCGAACGCTCCGGCCTCCTCGATGCCGGCGCGCAGCAGCACGTCGCGGTCGAAACCCATACCGAGCACACGTTCACCGGCGAACTCCGGCGAGAGCCGGTGGAAAGCGGTGCTGTCCCGGTCGATGACCGCGACCTCGTGGCCGATGCGGGCCAGGCTGTCTGCGAGGGACGCACCCACCCGGCCGCACCCCATGACGACTACACGCACCCGAAGGTCCTTTCCGGTGGCAGAGGAGGAGCGCTGTTGCGCTTATCCGTTGCACTCGAACGCTACAGCTTTGTCACGTCTTTTCTCCTTCGGGCTTAGTCTTGGCTCTCGTGTCCAAGCTTTCGACGGCGACGCGCCGTCTGGTCCTCGGGCGGCCGTTCCGCAGCGACAAGCTCTCTCACACCCTGCTGCCCAAACGGATCGCCCTGCCGGTGTTCGCCTCCGACGCGTTGTCGTCGGTGGCCTACGCACCGGAAGAGATCTTCCTGGTGCTCTCGGTGGCGGGGCTGACGGCCTACTCGCTGACGCCCTGGATCGGCCTGGCGGTGGCCGGCGTCATGCTGATCGTGATCGCCAGTTACCGGCAGAACGTGCATGCCTACCCGTCCGGCGGTGGTGACTACGAGGTCGTCACCACGAACCTCGGGCCGACCGCGGGACTGACGGTGGCCAGTGCGCTGATGGTGGATTACGTTCTGACCGTTGCGGTGTCGATGTCGTCGGCGATGTCGAACATCGGCTCGGCGGTGCCGTTCGTCGGTCAGCACAAGGTGTTGTTCGCGGTGGTGGCGATCCTCTTGCTGGCCTCGATGAACCTGCGCGGGCTGCGGGAGTCGGGCACGGCGTTCGCCATTCCCACCTACGCGTTCATGATCGGCATCTACATCATGCTGGGCTGGGGTCTGTTCCAGATCTATGTGCTGGGCCATCCGCTGCGGGCGGAGTCCGCCGGTTTCGAGATGCATCCGGAACACGGCGAGGTGCTCGGTTTCGCGCTGGTGTTCCTGGTGGCGCGGGCGTTCTCCTCGGGCTCGGCAGCGCTGACCGGTGTCGAGGCGATCAGCAATGGTGTGCCGGCATTCCGGAAGCCCAAGTCACGTAATGCGGCAACCACCCTGCTGCTGCTCGGGGTGATCTCGGTCACGCTGTTCATGGGCATCATCATGTTGGCCAAGGCCACCGGGGTGAAGATGGCGGAACGCCCGCACGAGCAGTTGATCGGTGCGCCGCCGGGGTACCACCAGAAGACGCTGATCGCCCAACTCGCCGATGCTGTGTTCCACAACTTCCCGGTAGGCCTGTACCTGATCGCCGGGGTCACGGCGCTGATCCTGATGCTGGCCGCCAACACTGCCTTCAACGGATTCCCGGTGCTCGGGTCGATCCTGGCCCAGGACCGGTTCCTGCCGCGACAGTTGCACACCCGGGGTGACCGGCTGGCGTTCTCCAACGGCATCCTGTTCCTGGCCTTCGCCGCCATGGCATTCGTGGTGGCGTTCCGCGCCGAGGTGACGGCGCTGATCCAGCTGTACATCGTCGGCGTGTTCGTGTCGTTCACGCTCAGCCAGATCGGCATGGTCCGGCACTGGACCCGGTTGTTGCGCACGGAAACCGATCCGGCGGTGCGGCGGAACATGATGCGCTCGCGCGTCATCAACGCGATCGGACTGACCGCGACCGGTTCGGTGCTGGTGGTCGTGGTGGTGACCAAGTTCCTCGCCGGTGCCTGGATCGCGATCCTGGCGATGGGCGCCCTTTTCGTGGTCATGAAGCTCATCCACAAGCACTACGAGACCGTGGCCCGTGAGCTCGAGAAGGAGGACGAGGACGCGGGCGACATCGTGCTGCCGAGCCGCAACCACGCGGTGGTCCTGGTCTCGAAGCTGCACCTGCCGACCAAGCGGGCGCTGGCCTATGCGCGAGCGACCCGGCCGGACGTGCTGGAGGCGATCACGGTGAGCGTCGACGACGCCGAGACCCGCGCGCTGGTGCACCGGTGGGAGGACAGCGATATCAGTGTGCCGCTGAAGGTGATCGCCTCGCCCTACCGTGAAATCACCCGGCCGGTACTGGATTACGTCAAGCGGGTGACCAAGGAATCTCCGCGCACGGTGGTGACGGTGTTCATCCCTGAATACGTGGTGGGGCACTGGTGGGAACAGGTGCTGCACAACCAGAGCGCGTTGCGGCTCAAGGGCCGGCTGTTGTTCATGCCCAATGTGATGGTGACATCGGTTCCGTGGCAATTGGATTCATCGGAGCGGTTGAAGGCGCTGCAGCCTCGAGTCACCCCGGGTGATGCGCGCAGGGGATTCCTGGAATGACGGAACTGACACTTACCACTGGTCCGGCCGCCAATGGCGGCAGTTGTGTGGCCCGCCACGACGGCCGGGTGGTGTTCGTCCGTTACGCGCTGCCCGGTGAGACGGTGCGGGTCAATGTGCTCGACGAGCGCGGATCGTATTGGCACGCCGAGGTTGTCGAGGTCATCGATCCGTCACCGGACCGGGTCGATTCGTTGTGCCGTATCGCCGGCGTGGACGGTGCCGGGTGCTGCGATCTGGCATTCGCCGAGCCGGGCGCGGCGCGGCGACTCAAGGGCTCGGTGGTGGCCAACCAGTTGGCGCGGCTGGGCGGATTCACCTGGCGCGATGAGCAGCGCGACGACCCTGCCGTGGCCGAACCGGTGGGTGCCGGCGAGGTTCGTGGCTGGCGGACCCGGGTGCGGCTGGACACGACCGGCGACGGCCGGGCCGGATTCCACCGCTATCACAGCGCCGAGTTGGTCACCGAACTCGACTGTGGACAACTGCCTGCCGAGCTGACCGACGGATTGGCGGAGATGCGTTGGACCCCAGGGGCGCATGTGCATGCGGTGCTGGACTCCGACGGCCGCAGACACGTCGTGCAGTCGGGTCCCAAGGCGATCGGCCGTAACGGCAGCCGCGGGGTCGCTCCCAAAAATGCCACGCGCGTAATCGAGGGCGATTACGAGGCGGTGCAGCGCATCGGCGGGCGGCAGTGGATGCTGCCGGTGACGGCGTTCTGGCAGGCCCACCGTGGCGCAGCGGCCCTCTACAGCGGGCTGGTGGCCGATTGGTCGGGGCTGCAGCCAGGCATGACGGCATGGGATCTGTACGGCGGTGCCGGGGTGTTCGCCGCCGCGCTGGCCGAACAGGTCGGGCCGGACGGACGGGTGCTGACCGTCGACACGTCCCGCGGAGCGTCGCGTGCGGCGCGCACTGCGCTAGCCGACCTGCCCTGGGTCTCGGTGGTCACCGATTCGGTGCGTCGGGCTCTGTCTGCGCAGTCGGGACGCCCCGACGTCGTGGTGCTCGATCCCCCGCGCACCGGCGCCGGCCGCGAGGTGATCGACGCTCTGGCGGCCACCGAGGTGCCGAGGGTCATTCACATCGGCTGTGAGGCCGCGTCCTTCGCCCGTGACGTGGGACTGTATCTGCGGCATGGTTACGCCGTGGAGGAGTTACGGGTGTTCGATTCCTTCCCGCTCACCCATCATGTGGAGTGCATCGCGGTGCTGACGCGCTGACGGTGTTCACCGGTGCCTGCGCCGCAGGTTCGGGTTGTACGGCGTCGGGTCGATGTCAGGACTGCGACCTTCGACCAGATCGGCGAGCAGGCGCGCCGATCCGCAAGCCATGGTCCAACCGATGTGACCGTGTCCGGTGTTGTAGTACAGGTTGTCGTGGCTACCCAGGCCGATCAGCGGCGGCCCGTCCGGCGTCATGGGGCGCAGCCCGGTGCGGTACCGGGCGTTGCTCCAGTCGATGGCGCCGGGGAACAGCTGATCGCCCGCGGCAATGATGCCGGCGTAGTCCGCGGGGGTGAAACTGCGGTCGTAGCCGACGAATTCGGCCGTGGCCGACATGCGGATATCGCTGCCGAACCGGGACCAGGCCACCAGGGAGCGCTCGTCGATTCCCCCGACCGTAGGAGCGTGGTCGGGGTCCTTGACCGGGGCGGTGAGGGTATAGCCCTTGGCCGGATAGACGGGTATCCGATGTCCGAAGGTGCGGGTGAGCAACGGGCTGGCCGCTCCGGCGGCCAGCACGATGATGTCGGCGCGGATGTCGTCTCCGGTGGTGCTGGCCCTGGTGATGCTGGAGCCGTCGGTGGTCAGCCCGGTGACTGTGGTGGACAGGTGGAACCGCACGCCGAGGCGGCGGCACCTCTCGGTGAGGGCGCCGGCGAACAGGTGCGGGTCTCCGGTGGCGTCGGAGACGTCATGGATGGCGCCGGCGAAGGTGGCGTGGCTGTGCCGCAGCGCCGGCTCCACCTCGGCGATCTGGTCCGGGGCCAGTAGCTGCTGCTGGCGGCCGTGATCTTGCAGGAACGCCGAATTGCGCTGGGCAGCACGGAATTCAGCTTCTTCGCGGTACAGGTAGAGCACGCCGCCGGCGGTATGCCAGAACTGCAGGTCTTCCCGCTGGGACAGTTCATCAAGCAGTCGCTGGCTGTAGCGAGCCAGCTCGAGTTTGGCCAGGGTGTTGGTGCGGGACCGTGATGGCGGACATTCCCGCAAGAACCTCACCCCCCAGCGGATCAGGTCGAAGTCTGCCCGCGGGTGCACCCTGATCGAGGTGTCCGCGCCGAACAGCGACCGCAACAGCATCCCCGGTGCGCTCGGCGATGCCCACGCGTAGGAGTGACCGGGGGCGATCAGCCCCGCGGAGCTGTCGGAGGTGTCGGCGGCGACTTCCGAACGGCTGTCGTAGACCTCGACGTCGTGTCCGCGCTCGGCCAGGGCATATGCGCTGGCCACACCGACCACGCCGGCCCCGATGACGGCGATCCTCATGATGGGCTTTCCTCAGATTCCTTGTCCCGCACCACTTGCTGCAGGTAGAACCGCCAGCCCAGGAAGCCGACCCAGAGTGTGACGACGATGACGAGCAGAGGCACGCCGTAGAACAACAGATTGATCATCATGCGGGTTCTCCTTGGGGGACGAGGCAGGGCTGACGCCGTCGCGGATAACGATGAGAGGTAGCGGCGGCGACCACGGCGAAGACCACCAGGTTGGCCAGTACGCCGGGGATGAGTCCGTCAGCCAGACCGAACGGGGCCTCCAGACCCCACTGCCAGATTCCGGTGACCAGGGCGCCGGCGGCGATTGCCGACAGGGCTGCCGGCGTCGAACGGATGCCGAACAGCACCGCGCCGAACAACGGAACGATGATGGTCGGGGCCCACAGTGCGTAGCTGTAGAGCAGAGCGTCGACGATCGACGGGACGCTCAGCGCGAAGATGGTGGCCGCGGCGCCGACCACCACACTGGTGGTGCGCTCGATGGTCAGCCTGCGCTTCGGTGCCACCGAGGAGGCCCGGAGTGGCTGGTACAGATCTTTGGTGAGCACCACCGCGGTGGAGTTGAGATACGAACTGGCGGTGGACATCACGACCGCCAGCAGGGCTGCGACGACCAGTCCGAGGATACCGATGGGCATTAGGTTCATCACCACGGTGGGCAGGGCCTCGTCGGTCTTGATGTCGGGGTAGAGGACCAGGGCGACCAGCCCGATGGTGGCGGCGGTGAAGTAGAAGCAGAACGAGAAGATCCCGGCCATGGTGTACCCGATCCGGGCGTGGCGGGAGTCGGGTGTGGCGAAGGTGCGTTGGGCGTACGGCGGCACCAGGGTCTCGCCGAGTAGCAGCGCCACGAACAGGGTGAGGAACTTCATCGCCGTGTAGTCGCCGAGCAGGGTCAGATGCGAGGCGGGCACCTGGTCGATCAGGGCGGCCGGTCCGCCGACCGCGTGCAGGCCGATGAGCAGCGCCACGGGTAGGAACACGCCGAGGAAGACGAACTGCAGCATGTCGGTCTGGATCACCGCCCAGGCGCCGCCGAACGAGGAATAGAGCACCACCACGCTCATGCCGATGATCACCGAGGGGACGGTCGGCACGTCCAGCGTGGCGTTGACCACGGTCCCGATCGCCAGGGCCTGGGCGCCCAGGATGCCTGAGCACAGTGCCAGCGACAGGGCGCCGGTGACCACCCGCGCGGGCTTGCCGTAGTGCTCGGCCATGACGTCACCCAAGGTGTGCGCGCCGCGATAATTTTTGAGTCTGGGGGCGATGAAGAGTCCGACCAACACCGTCTGCACCCCGAATGCGCAGAAGGCGAACATGTAGACGTAGCCGTCGCGCATGGTGGCCCCGGCCACCCCGATGGACGCGCCGCCGCCGAGAAATGCGGCGGCGAGGCTGCCGAAGAACACCGGCCAAACGATCCGGTTGCCCGCGACGGCGAAGTCGTCGGGATTCTTGACGCGTTTCATGGTCTGCACGCCGATGAGGACCAGCAGAGCGAAATAGCCGGCCAGCAGCGCCCAGTCGAGAGCGGTCATATGCACTCCTTGTCGAGGATCACCACATCGTAGGAACGGAACGTGATCGCCGTCACTAGGCATAAGGACTAGTATCTGCGCCTATTAGCGCTCCAAAATGGGCATCTTGCCTAACGCGATGGAGGTAAGGAAATGCTTGGACAGGCGCTGGCGCAGCAGATTGCCGACGAGATCACCGAGGTGATCGGGCACAACGTGTTGATCACCGACGCGGCAGGCGTGGTGATGGGAAGCGGCGACGCGTCCCGGGTCGGGCAGTTTCACGAGGCATCGGTGGAGGTGATCCGCCGCCGGCGCACCATCGTGCACACCGAGGAGGACGCACGTGAGCTGGTCGGCACGCTGCCCGGCGTCACGGTGCCGCTGACCATCGACGACGCAGTGGTCGGGACGGTGGGTCTGTCCGGGTCACCGGGGGAGGTGGAGCAGTTCGGGCTGGTCGTCAAACGCCAGACCGAGATCCTGTTGCAGGAGGCGGCCAAGATCGGATCCCGCATGACCCGCGAACGCAGCGTCACCGAACTTCTGCGCGAAATCTGCGAATGGCATCACGCCCGGGTGTCCGAGGCCCAGCTGATCCGCCGCGGCGCTGCACTGGGCTATGACTTGGCCACGCCGCGGCGAATCCTGTTGATCCACTGGGACAACTCGGACGCCGGGCGCGACGAGCCCGACCCGGTGCGGCTGCTCCGCCACGTCGAGTCGGTGTTCGGGGGCGCGGGCGATCTCGTCGCACCGCTGTCGCAAACCGTGATCGCGGTGGCCACCCCCCGAAGATGCGGACGGGCCGGGCGGTTTGGCGTTCGCGCGCGGCGCAGAATGCCTCGACGGTGCCCGCAAGCACCGTTTCGATGTCAGCATCGCGATCGGCTCCGGGGGGTCGGGCATCGCCGAACTCAACATGTCCGCCCGCGACGCCTTCGACGCCATGAAGTTGGGGCCGGTGGCGAACCCAGGGGAGCGGATCCACCAGATCGACCAGGTCAGGTTGCAGCAAGCGCTGTCGGTGGTGCCGATCGATTCCCGGACACGTCTCACCGAAGGACTGTTGGGACCCCTGCTGCACGACCGCGAATGGGCGACGCTGCGCCAGACGTTGATCGCGTGGGGAGACTGTGCGTTCAACACCACCCGGGCGGCCACCCACCTGCATGTGCATCGCAATACGTTGATCTACCGGCTGGATAAGATCGCTCGGATCATCGGTCGACCGCTCGACGAAACGGGGCTGGCAGTAGCGCTCTACGTCACCTGCGTGATGGACGAGCTGGGCAGGCATTCGGCCCACCGCTGACACCACTCACTCCTGGACGTCGGGGCCCATGGTCGGGGTGGGGAAGTGCGCGTAGGTGGCGCGGTTGCCGCCTTGGGCCTTCGACTGGTTCATCGCGGTGTCGGCCAGTGCCACCAGGGCATCGACGATCTGCGGGGTGGGCAGTTCGGTCAGCGGACGCAACTGGCTGCAGGCCGTGCCGATGCTGGCTGTGAGACGCATGGGCGTGGTGGTGAGGGCCATCCGGATCCGGTCGACCAGCGGTGAGGGATCGTTGGTCTTGAACACGTCGGCGATCAGGAATTGGCTGTCGGATACGTGGGCCAGCGGAACCTTGTGGCGCACGGTCTCGCGGATGGCCTGTGCCACCGCGACTCGGGCGTGCAACGTGCTGTGGCTCCCGTCCATGTCACTGAGCAGCGCCATGTCGTCGATCCCGACCGCCACCACCACCAGGTACTGGTCATCGTGACGGCTGTGCGACCCCAGCATCGTGGCGGTGTGCATGTCGAATGCCTCGCGGTTGAGCAGACCGGTCAGCGGGTCGATCTCGCTCGGATGCTGGACGCGATCGGGCTCGATCAACTCGACGGCCATCCGGCACAGCGCGGAGGTGCCAAGGATCACCAGGACCGCGACCAACGCGCCGGCGATCCCGAGCCAGGCGTCGATCAGCGCCACCCGATAGGCGAGGAAGCCCACCACGGCACCGGAGGCCAGCCAGGTCAGGTGTAGCACTCGGCGACTGTGCAGGAAGGCGGTGTAGGCCGTGATCAGGCTCAACGCGCTGGATCCCATGAGGCCGATGACCGGGTCCACCAGCAGGATGCAGGTCGCCGCGATACAGGCCGTACCGATGCACACGACGATCCAGGACTGGGTGCGGCTGGGCCACTGCCGCCGCCACCACCACTGCGCCAGGATCAGCCCGCCGATACTTACGCCCACGGCCACGTACTGGAGGCTGCCGTGAGGGCCTTTCGGACTGGTCAACACCAGCAGCGGGATGAGGCTCAACCCGACGATCGTGGCCCCGATCGTGCGTTGCATCCGGGTGCGCTTGCCCTGCGCAGCGAGCAGTGCCGTACGCGCATAGTAATTATCGAATGGACTCAACCAGCACCCCGGAGTAATCGACTTCGCCTACACCTTACGTAATCATGGTGGGCAGCGTTTTGCCGCCGGTTTGAGGCGCTGCCACGGACTTCGTCAATATTTGCTCGCGTACCGCACCTGTTAGCGTGAACCCCAGGTGTGCCGGGAAGTCTGGTCGGCGTTCGATGCACGCTGACCACAGGAGCCCGATGAGTAATCGCCGCCAACCCGCCAGCCGACGTCTGCTCGCGCGCGGGTCATGGCCGGAGTGGCAGCGGGTCTCCGATCTGCTGCGCACCGAGACGGTCGGCGGGGCGTTGCTGCTGGCGGCCGCGGGCGCCGCCCTGGTCTGGGCCAACTCCCCGTGGTCGAGCGGCTACCACCGGCTCTCGGAATTCGTCGTCGGCCCGCAGTCGCTGCATCTGAACCTGAGCCTGTCGGCCTGGGCCGCCGACGGACTGCTGGCGGTCTTCTTCTTCGTCGTGGGCGTTGAGCTCAAGCGGGAATTCGTCGCGGGGGATCTGCGTGATCCGGCCCGTGCCGCGCTGCCCATCGCGGCGGCCGTGGGTGGCATGGTGGTGCCTGCGGCGATCTTCGTCGGGATCAACTTCTTCTCGGGACATCCGGAGAACATCGGCGGGTGGGCGGTGCCGATCGCCACCGACATCGCTTTCGCGTTGGCGGTTCTGGCCGTGGTCTCCACCCACCTGCCTGCGGCGCTGCGCATTTTCCTGCTGACGCTGGCAGTGGTCGACGATCTGCTGGCAATCACGGTGATCGCCATCTTCTTCACCGATGACGTGGCGCTCGGGCCGTTGGCCGCCGCCCTGATCCCGATCGCGCTGTATGCGTTCGCTGTGCAGCGGGGCGTGCGCCAGTGGTGGATCCTGATGCCGCCGGCCGTCGTGGCCTGGGCGCTCGTACACGCCAGCGGGGTGCACGCCACCGTGGCCGGGGTGGTGCTCGGGTTCACCGTTCCGGTGCTGGGCCGCCACGCGTCGGCCAAGCACTTCGAACACCTTGTACGCCCGCTCTCGGCAGGATTTGCCGTGCCGGTGTTCGCGTTCTTCGCTGCGGGGGTGACGGTCGGCGGTTGGTCGGGCTTCGCCGACGCCCTGTCACACCCGGTGACGATCGGAGTGATCGCCGGCCTGGTGCTCGGCAAGCCCATCGGCGTGCTGGGGACGACGTATCTGTTGGCCCGCTTCACCCACGCGAGCCTCGACGAGGACCTGGCCTGGCGGGACGTGCTCGGCGTCGCGTTGCTGGCCGGGATCGGTTTCACGGTGTCGCTGCTCATCGGCGAGCTGGCCTTCGGGCACGCCACCGTCGCCGATGACGACGTGAAGATCGCGGTGGTCACCGGGTCGGTGGTGGCGGGCCTGCTGGCGTCGGTGGTTCTGGTGTCTCGTAATGCCGCATATCGCCGCATCAACCAGCTGGAAACCGTCGACGCCGACCATGACGGTGTGCCGGATGTCTATCAGCCTCGGCAGGACTGACCTCGGGTGCGTGCGTACACTGGCGGAATGCTTGAACAGGTCCGCGGTCCCGCTGATCTGCAGCACCTGTCACAGTCTCAGTTGACTGATTTGGCACAGGAAATCCGTCAGTTCCTGATCCACAAGGTCGCTGCAACCGGCGGACATCTTGGCCCCAATCTGGGTGTCGTCGAACTCACCTTGGCGCTGCATCGCGTGTTCGATTCGCCGCACGATCCGATCGTCTTCGACACCGGGCATCAGTCCTATGTCCACAAGATGCTGACCGGGCGTGCACAGGATTTCGACACCCTGCGGATGAAGGACGGTCTGTCGGGTTATCCGTCGCGCAGCGAGAGCGAGCATGACTGGGTGGAATCCAGCCACGCCAGCACGGCGCTGTCCTATGCCGACGGTCTGGCCAAGGCCTTCGAGTTGACCGGTCACCGGAACCGCCATGTGGTGGCGGTCGTCGGTGACGGCGCTCTCACCGGTGGCATGTGCTGGGAGGCGCTGAACAACATCGCCACGGGTGGTCGCCCGGTGGTCATCGTCGTCAACGACAACGGCCGCAGCTACGCGCCCACCATCGGCGGGTTCGCCGACCACCTCGCCGGCCTGCGGCTGCAGCCGGCTTATGAACGACTCCTGGAAGAGGGCCGCAAGGCCGTCCGCGGGCTGCCCGTCGTCGGCGAGTTCTGCTATCAGTGCATGCACAGCATCAAGGCCGGCATCAAGGATGCGGTCGCCCCGCAGGTGATGTTCACCGATCTGGGGATCAAGTACGTCGGTCCGATCGACGGCCATGACGAGCACGCCGTGGAGAATGCGCTGCGCCACGCCCGTGGCTTCAAGGCCCCGGTGATCGTGCACGTGGTGACCCGCAAGGGGATGGGCTACGCGCACGCTGAGAACGACGAAGCCGAGCTGATGCATCAATGCGGTGTCATCGATCCGGAGACGGGGCTGCCGACGAAGACCTCGGGTCCCGGTTGGACTTCGGTGTTCTCCGACGAACTGATCAAGATCGGCGCCAAACGACGTGATGTCGTGGCGATCACCGCGGCCATGCCCGGCTCCACGGGGCTGAGCGCTTTCCGGGATCGGTTCCCCGACAGGTTCTTTGACGTCGGCATCGCTGAGCAGCATGCGATGACCTCGGCGGCCGGGCTGGCCATGGGTGGCCTGCACCCGGTGGTCGCGATCTACTCCACGTTCCTCAACCGGGCGTTCGACCAGCTGATGATGGACGTCGCGCTGCACAAGTTGCCGGTCACGCTGGTGCTGGACCGGGCGGGTGTCACCGGCCCGGACGGGGCCAGCCACAACGGGGTCTGGGATCTGTCGGTCCTGGGTGTCGTCCCGGGCATCCGGGTCGCCGCCCCCCGTGACGGGGCGCGACTGCGCGAGGAACTCGGCGAGGCGCTGGCGGTCAACGACGGTCCGACGGCGCTCCGGTTCCCCAGAGGGGATGTGGGTGAAGACATTCCGGCGCTTCGGCGGCGCGGCGGTATCGATGTTCTGGCCGTCCCGGCCGAGGGGTTGACCGACGACGTGCTGTTGGTCGCGGTGGGCTCGTTCGCGTCGATGGCATTGGCGGTCGCCGAGCGACTGCGCAATCAGGGCATCGGTGTGACGGTGGTGGATCCACGCTGGGTGCTACCGGTTCCCGAAGCCCTCGGTGAGCTGGCCCGCGGGCACAAGCTGGTGGTCACTGTCGAGGACAACGGTGTGCACGGCGGCATCGGCTCATCGGTGTCGGCGGCGCTGCGCCATGCCGAGATCGACGTGCCATGCCGGGATCTCGGAGTGCCGCAGGTGTTCCAGGACCATGCCTCACGTGCCGAGGTGCTCGCCGCGGTCGGTCTGACCGACCAGCACATCGCCCGCCAGATCACCGGGTGGATCGCCGCGATCGGTGCGCCGGTGGGCGAGCGGGAAGTCAGCCACCAGGTCGACTAGCTCCTAGGCTGCGGACATGGACGCCGAACTGCAGAACTGGAAGGACGCCGGGCAGTTCTTCGACTACCTGGGCTTCGACATCTTCTACCGGGTCGAGGGAAGTGGACCGAATCTCCTTCTCATCCATGGGTATCCGTTCAACTCGTGGGACTGGTCGCTGATCTGGCCCACGTTGACGGAACGGTTCACCGTCATCGCGCCGGACATGATCGGGATGGGGTTCTCCGACAAGCCGGTCGCCTACGGGTACACGGTGCCCGACCACGCCGACATGCACGAGGCGCTGCTGGACCACCTCGGCGTCGGCAATACCCACATTCTGGCTCACGACCTGGGTGATTCGGTCGGCCAGGAACTGCTGGCCCGGCACGAGTTCGGCGACCGGTCCTACGGGGCACTGGACATCGAGTCCATCACCTGGCTCAACGGCGGGCTGTTCAACGAGGCCTACACGCCTCGGCTGCTTCAGAAGGCGATGTCGCGAACCCCGTTGGGGGACATCATGAGTCCGCTGCAGGGCAGCCGGTTCTCGCGCCGGATCGTGGAGCCCACCATCAGGGAAATGTTCGGGGTGAACACGAAGCCGTCGCAGGATCTGATGGAGAAGTTCCACCAGATCCTTGAGTACAACGACGGTAAGCGGGTCATCCACAAAGTCGGCCGGTTCGTCAACGACCGCTACACGTACCGCAATCGGTGGGTGCGGGCCATGCGGACGACCGATGTGTCGATGCGGCTGATCGACGGGCCGTCGGACCCGAACTCGGGGCGGCACATGGCCAAGCGCTACCTCGAGGTCATTCCCGACCCCGACGTGGTGATGCTCGCCGATGACATCGCGCACTGGCCGCAGATCGAGGATCCGCAGGGAGTCCTGACGCATTTCCTGGCCCACATCGACCGGGTGGGCGGATGAATCGTCGGAGGTTTAGTCGGTACTGAGTGCGACGGTCAGCACCGGTACCGTCAGTTCCCGTTGCCATAGTCGGACGTTGGCCTTGACGAGAAATTCCTCCACGGCGGTGGCCACATCGCCGACCGGATGCCAGTCCCAGCAGAGTCGGCGCACCACTTCCGGGGTGATGAGGTTCTCGGCGGGCACCGAGACCCGCTGCGACAGTTCGGCCAGACCGGCCCGGGCGGCTTCGAGGCGGGCCGCGGCTTCCGGTTTGCGCCGGGCCCACCGCGCCGCCGGGGGCGGGCCGTTCTGGGCCTCGTTGGCCTCGGGCAGGTCGGTGTTGTCCCGGGCCCGGGCCAGCGCGTCCAGCCAGACCTTCGCGCTCTTGCGCTGTTTGGAGCCGCCGAAGACCGGTAGTGCGATCAGTTCGTCGACCGTCTTGGGGTCGGTCGTGGCGGCGTTGATGATCGCGGCGTCGGGCAGGATCCGTCCGGGCGCGATGTCGCGGCCGCGGGCGATGGTGTCGCGGGTGGTCCACAACTCGCGGACGGCCGACAGTGCTTGCGGGTTGCGCACCTTGTGGATACCGGAGGTGCGCCGCCAGCGGTCACGACGGGTAGGTTGTGCGACATAGGTGCGCAGGAACTCGAATTCCTGTGCCGCCCAATCGGTTTTACCCTGCTCTTCGAGTACAGCGGCGATCGCGTCGCGCAGTTCCACCAGCACCTCGACGTCCAGGGCGGCGTAGTTGAGCCATTCTGGTGGCAGCGGACGCTTGGACCAGTCGGCTGCGCCGTGGCCCTTCATCAACTGCAGGCCGAGCAACCGCTGCACCATCGCGGCCAGGTTGACCCGTTCGAAACCGGCCAGCCGGCCGGCCAATTCGGTGTCGTACAGCTTGCCGGGGCGCAGGCCGATCTCGGCAAGGCACGGCAGGTCCTGGTCGGCGGCGTGCAACACCCATTCGTCCTGGGACAGGGCATCGGCCACTGGCGCCATGGCGTCGATGGGCGAGCCGCCGTGATTGACCGGGTCGATCAGTGCAGTGCCGGAGCCGGAGCGGCGGATCTGCACCAGGTACGCGCGGTTGGAGTAGCGGAAGCCCGATGCGCGTTCCGCATCGATCGCGAACGGACCGCTGCCTTTCGCCAGAGATGTTGCTGCAGATGATATTTCACCGGCGGTGATGCAGACCTCGGGCACCCCGTCGGCGGGGGAGAGCAGCGGGGTCGATTCGGCCTCTTCGGGCTCGGCAGCGTCTGGGTCTTCAGAGACTTGAGGGTCCTCGTCCATCATCTTATGCGCGCGTACGGGAACTCAGGTCGGTGACGCCGCTGGGCGGTAACCCGGCGGCGTGCTCGAGAACTTCGCAAAATGCCTCCACGTGCGGCCCCAACTCCAGATCGGTGGCGGTCCAGGAGGCCCGCAGCTCGAGCTGGTGTGCCCGTGGCGGGCCGGAGATGTCGCCGTAGCGCACCGAGGTGGTGGCGGTGACGGTGCCGCCCAGAGCGGTGACGTGCTCGGCACGCGACTCCAGGGCATCCACCAGCCAGCTCCAGGCCACCTCGGGCAGCAGCGGGTCGACGGCTTCGGTGGAGTCCAGGTCGGCCTGGATGTAGGCGACCAGCCGCATGGTGCCATCCCACGCCTCGGCTCCTTCGGGGTCGTGCAGCAGGATCAACCGCCCGAAGGCGTCACCCTCGGAACGCTCCGGCACAACCGTTGTCTCAGGGTGCCGAACCTCGGCGCCCAGCGCGTAGCTGTAGGGCGCCAGCCGCTGGGGCGGTCGTATCGGACCCAGCTCGATTTCCGGCCGTACGGTGGTGGCGCTCATCGCCGCCACCGCCGTCCGGAACTGGGCCGGTTCGGCAGAGGTCACGGCATTTGACGCTAGCTGATGGGGCCAGGACGGTACGCAGGCGCGCCGGAGTGAGGCAGTCACGAACCAGCAACGGCCCGCGTCAGGGGGCTCGTGGCACCATAGGAGCCGATGAGTACCCGCCGGGAGCTGCCCGAATCCCCCTATCTTGCCGCCGCCAGCGGCCGCACCCCGCACCGTGTGCCGGTGTGGTTCATGCGGCAGGCCGGCCGGTCGTTGCCGGAATATCGCGCGCTGCGCGCCCAGCACCGCATGCTGGAGGCCTGCTTCGACCCCGAACTGGTCTGCGAGATCACGCTGCAGCCGGTGCGCAGGCACGGCGTGGACGCCGCGATCCTGTTCTCAGACATCGTGGTGCCTTTGAAGGCCGCCGGGATCGGCCTGGACATCGTCCCCGACGTGGGCCCGGTGATCGAACAGCCGATCCGGACGCTGGCCGATGTCGACGGCATGAAACCGCTTGATCCGGTGCAGGTCGCGCCCGTCACCGAAGCGATATCGATGCTGGTGCGTGAGCTGGGCGAAGTGCCGCTGATCGGCTTCGCGGGCGCCCCGTTCACGCTGGCCTCTTACCTGGTCGAGGGCGGTCCGAGCCGTCACCACGAACGCACCAAGGCGATGATGCTGGGCGAGTCGGCCACCTGGCACGCCCTGATGACCGCGCTGACGGATCTGACCATCACGTTCCTGCAGGCCCAGGTCGACGCCGGGGTGGATGCCCTCCAGGTGTTCGACTCCTGGGCCGGGACGCTGTCGCTGGCCGACTACCGCACCTACGTGCTTCCGCACACCACCCGGGTGTTCGCCACGATGGCCGCGGCAGGCGTGCCGATGACGCACTTCGGCGTCGGCACCGCAGAACTGCTGGGTGCGATGTCGGAGGCGTTGGGTTCCGCGCCGGCCACCATGGTCGGAGTGGACTGGCGCACCTCGCTGGTGGATGCCGCGGCCCGGGTCAAGCCGGGCAGCGCCCTGCAGGGCAACCTGGATCCGGTGGTCTTGCTGGCCGGCTGGCCGGTGACCGAGGCAGCGGTACGCCGGGTGGTCGACGACGGCCGGGCCGCAGTGGCCGCGGGAGCTGCCGGTCACGTCTTCAACCTGGGCCACGGTGTGCTGCCGGCGACCGACCCCGGCATCATCACCGAGGCGGTGACCCTGGTGCACTCCCTGTGAGTGCTTCCTATTGTGTTGTCGGCGGCGGCATTTCAGGGCTCGTCGCAGCATATCGGTTGAGGCTCGCGGCCGGACCCCGAGCGCAGATCACGCTGCTCGATCCGGCTGACCGGCTCGGCGGCGTGCTGCGGACCGAACGGGTCGGCGGGCAGCCGTTCGATGTCGGTGCCGAGGCGTTCATCGTGCGCAGGCCCGAGATGCTCGACCTGCTCGACGAGCTGGGCCTGGCCGGCCGCCGGCTCAGCCCCACCGGCACCCGCCCGTTGATCTACAGCGGCGCGCGGCTGCATCAGTTGCCGCAGGGCACCGTGCAGGGCATTCCGGCGCAGGCGTCGTCGCTGCTCGGTCTCGTCGACGACGAGACCGTGGCTCGCATCCTCGACGAGCGCGCCCGGCCACTGAAGTGGACCCCCGGAGCCGATCCGTCGGTCGCCGAGCTGGTGGGCGACCGGTTCGGCCCGCAGGTGGTGACGCGGTCCGTCGACCCTCTGCTCACCGGCGTGTACGCCGGATCGTCGACCACGATCGGGGTGCGTTCGGCGGTGCCGTCGGTGGCCGCCGCGCTGGACCGCGGGGCCCGCAGCCTCACCGAGGCGGTGCGTGAGGCGCTGCCGCCGCCATCCAACGCGCCGGTGTTCGGTGCGGTCGACGGCGGTTACACCGTGCTGCTCGAGGAGCTGCGCCACCGGGCTGATGTGCGGTGGGCCCAGGTCGCCGCGGTGCGGGTGGATCGGCACGGGCGCGGCTGGTCGGTGCTCGACGACGAGGGCGTGAGCTGGTACGCCGACGGGGTGCTGCTGGCGGTTCCGGCGCCGCACCTGCCGTCGCTGATCGCGCACATCGCACCGCAGACGGCTGCCGCGGCCCGGCGCATCCGGGTGGCGTCGGCGGCGGTGGTGGCCCTGGCGCTGCCGGGCGGGACACCGCTGCCGCAGCAATCGGGTGTGCTCGTGGCCGCGGGGGAGCGTCTCAACGCCAAGGCGGTCACGATGTCGTCGCGCAAGTGGGGCCGGCGCGGGAACGTCGAGATGGTGCGGCTGTCCTTCGGCCGTTACGGCGATGAGATGGCCGTCAACACCGGCGATGACGACCTGCTGGCCTGGTCGGCACGCGATCTGAACATGCTGTTCGGTGTCACCGTGGATCCGGTGGACAGCCATGTGCACCGCTGGATCGACGCGATGCCGCAGTACGGTCCGGGCCACGGCGAGCTGGTCGCCGAATTGCGCGCCGGGTTGCCGCCGACCCTGGCGGTGGCCGGCGCGTACCTCGACGGGATCGGGGTGCCTGCATGTGTGGGGACCGCCACCCGGGCGGTCGCGGAACTGGTGCGCAGCGGCGTGGCACGATAGGCGCATGGCCAAGCTCGACTACGACGAACTCAACTCCACCCTCCGCTACCTGATGTTCTCGGTGTTCGCGGTGAGCCCCGGGGAGCTGGGTGAAGAACGCACCCAGGTGACCGACGAGGCGGCGGCGTTCTTCAAGACCCAGGAGGAGCGCGGAGTCGTCGTACGCGGCCTGTATGACGTGGCCGGCCTGCGGGCCGATGCCGACTTCATGGTCTGGACCCACGCCGAAACCATCGAGGCGCTGCAGGCGACCTATTCGGACTTCCGGCGCACCACCGCACTGGGCCGCATCAGCGACCCGGTGTGGAGCAGCGTGGCGCTGCACCGGCCGGCCGAGTTCAACAAGAGCCACGTCCCGGCATTCATCGCCGGTGAGGATCCGGGCGATTACATCTGCGTGTACCCGTTCGTACGGTCCTACGAGTGGTACCTGCTGCCCGAGGAGGAGCGTCGCCGCATGCTGTCCGAGCACGGTATGGCTGCCCGCGGCTACAAGGATGTGCGGGCCAACACGGTGCCGGCGTTCGCCCTCGGCGACTACGAGTGGATCCTCGCCTTCGAGGCTCCTGAACTCGATCGCATCGTCGATCTGATGCGCGATCTGCGGGCCACCGACGCCCGCCGCCACACCCGCGAGGAGACACCGTTCTTCACCGGCCCGCGGGTCAGCGTCGAGGATCTGGTCGCCAAGCTGCCGTAGTTCGCCGGTGCTGGTTCGTCGGCGTGATGTCGGCATGCGGGTTGACCTGGGCTTTCAGTCAGCGGGTCTACCCTCGCGGAGATGACTGCTCCGCAAGAATCTGATCACTTCGAAGAGATGTACCGCGACGAGCGGACGGCGCACGGACTGCCTGCCGCCACACCGTGGGACATCGGTGGACCACAGCCAGTCGTGCAGCAGCTCGTCGCGCTGGGCGCCGTCAAGGGTGAGGTGCTCGATCCCGGCACCGGGCCCGGACATCACGCCATCCACTACGCGTCAAAAGGTTTGTCGGCCACGGGTGTTGACGCGTCACCAGCCGCGATCGAGAGGGCGAAGCAGAACGCGCGCAAGGCCGGCGTGACGGTGGACTTCAAGGTGGCCGATGCGACCAAACTGGAGGGTCTGGAAGGCAGGTTCGACACCGTCGTCGACACCGCCTTCTACCACGTCTTCACCGGCGAACCCGAGCTGCAGAACTCGTACGTGCGGGCGTTGCACCGGGCCACCAAACCTGGTGCGCGGCTGTACATGTACGAATTCGGCGAGCACACCGTCAACGGCTTCAGGATGCCGCGTTCGATGTCTGCAGACGATTTCCGCGGGGTGCTTCCCGACGCCGGCTGGGAGATCACGTACCTCGGGACGACCACCTACCAGGGCAACGTCAGCCTCGAGGTCTTCGAGACGATGGCCGCTCGTAATCCTGACATGGCCGACGAGATGACCCCGCTGCTCGAGCGGTTGCGGGTGATCGAACCGTGGCTGGTCGACGGCCGGGTGCACATGCCGTTCTGGGAGGTGCACGCCACCCGGGTCGATTGAGGCCCGGCCTCACTCCGTCTTGGGCACCAGCTTCAGTGAGATGGAATTGATGCAGTACCGCTGATCGGTCGGGGTGGGGTAGCCCTCACCCTCGAAAACGTGTCCCAGGTGGCTGTGGCAGTTGGCGCACAGCACCTCGACGCGGCGCATGCCCAGCGAATCGTCCGACCGCAGGATCACCGCGGCCGAATCAGCCGGATCGAAGAATGACGGCCAGCCGCAATGGGATTCGAACTTCTCGGTGCTGCGGAACAACTCGGCGCCGCAGGCCCGGCATTCGTACACGCCCTCAGTCTTGGTGTCGGTGTATTCACCGACGAAAGGGCGCTCGGTACCCGCCCGGCGCAGCACCGCGAACTCCTCGGAGCTGAGCTTGGCGCGCCACTCGTCGTCGGTCAGTTGCACTTTGGGACCCTCGGTCGTCATATCCCCAAGTTACGTGCTGATCAGCGGCGCGCGCCAGGTACGGCGGATCTGTACAAGCGCCGATCGCTCAACCACGCCAGGCTGTTTTCAGACGGCCACTGAAGTGAGGGGCGAAAAATGACCAATCGGATACGCGTCGTGTGTGCGGGCGACAGCATCACCAGGGGACGGCTCAGCACCGACTATGTCGCGATGTTGAGGCGAAGCAAAGTGGGTGAGAGAGCGGAATTCGTCCGTCACGGGGTTAACGGGGATCTCGCGTACAACCTTTTGCAGCGTCTCGACAGGGTGGTCGCGGCTCAGCCGGATGTGGTGACGGTTCTCATCGGAACCAACGACGTGCGGGCCGCGATCTCGGCCGAAGCGGCTCGCCGGGCGGTACGGCGCAAGAACCTGCCGGTGCATCCCACCCTCGACACTTACCGCGACGACCTCGACATGATCGTGAGCCGCCTACGGGCGGAGACCCGCGCTGACATCGCGTTGCTGTCGTTGCCCGTGCTGGGCCAGGACCTGCGGGGTGCCCCGGCACGGGCCGCTGCCGAGTACAGCGTCGTGATCCGGACGACGGCCGCGGCGCACGGTGTCGGGTATCTGCCGGTGAACGAACGGCAGACCGAATACCTGGCGTGCCGCGAGTCCGATCCCAAGGTCGACTTCGATTCCGGTATGGGACTGGTGTACCGGTCTCTGGTGCGGCACTTCCTGCTCGGCGCATCCTATCGCCGGATCGGGGCGTCGCGCGGCTTGATCCTGACCACCGATCATGTCCATCAGAATCCGCGTGGGGTCTCGCTGATCGCCGATGCAATCGAGGAGCACGTGGACATGGTGGCCCCACTGCGACCGCGGTAGCCTGCGGTATGCGCGGCAGTTGGATCGCCAGACCGGGCGTGATGGCCGTGGCGGGGTCGTTCGACAAGATCGAGCACCATCACCATCCCGCGGTTCAGGTGGCAGTCGGGATCGACGGCCCATTGGGCTTGCTGTCCGGCGATGGCACCGGTGAGCGGTGCATGATCGCTGCGGTGGCCGGAGGCACCCGTCACGCACTGCGCCCCGAAGGGGCCAGCTCGGCATTCTCGGTCTACCTCAGCCCCGAAACTCCCACCGCGACAACGCTGAACACGTTGATTCGGGCGTGCGGAGCGCGCCCCGGACTGTGGGCCGTGGTCGATGCCGACATGCTGGCCGCGGCGGTGACGGCCGCGGTGCGCACCGAGGATCTGACTGGTGCGGCAGACATGCTGATCGAAGGACTGCTCAGCCGAGCCGGCTCTGCTACGGAGGTAGCTGTGCACCCGCAGGTGCGTCAGGCGATCGAACTCCTCAACGCCCGGATGCCGAGTCGCGCCGACCTCGGTTCGGTGGCCGGCGAGGTGGCCATTTCGCCGGACTATCTGGGCCGGTTGTTCCGTGAGCAGACCGGGACGTCGTTCGGCGCTACGGTGCGGTGGACACGGCTGTTGGCCGCGTTGGAGCACCTCGGCGCGGGTGCATCGATCACCGATGCGGCGCACATGGCGGGATTTGCCGACGGTGCGCACGCGACCCGGGTATGTCGCGAGTTGACCGGTATCGCGCCCAGGGACGTGGCTCGCGCGTTGAACTGACCGGACGGATCTGTCCAGAACACCGACGACAGGAGCTCCCATGCCGGCAATGTCACGGATCGAGCGCGCATTCTGCAAGACCGCGTTGTGGCGCGGAGGAACCGGGCAGGCCGTGCTCGGCAGCCTCCCGGTCGATCGGCTGGGTCATGACGTGCTCGAAATCGGCTCGGGCAGTGGTGATATCGCGGCCCGGCTCCGTCAATCGAACCCGGAGCTGGCAATCACCGCGACCGACTTCGACCCGGCCATGGTGCGCACCGCAGCCCGTCGGTTGGGGGTATTCAAAAACGTGACGGTGCGCGGGGCCGATGCCACGGACCTGCCGTTCGACGACGACTCGTTCGATTCGGTACTGAGCTGCCTGATGCTGCATCACATCGTGGACTGGGAGAAGGCGATCGCCGAGATCGCCCGGGTGCTGCGCCCCGGCGGTGTGTTCACCGGCTATGACCTGACCCGCACCCCGTTGGCGACCGCGATCCACCGGCTCGACCGGTCACCGTTCCGGCTGGTGAACCCCGATGAGCTCGACGAGGTCTGTGCGCGGCACGGCCTGGCCATGCAGACCCGGACCCGGCTGGCGGGTCAGGTCATGCAGTTCACGTCAGACTGATTCGGCTTCCTTGGGACGGCTCAGCCACGGCGGGTCGATGCCCTCGTCGAGCCTGCCGTCCTGCTTGGCGTCCAGGTAGCGGAAGTACAGCACGCAGAACACCACGATCAACATCAGCGACCAGCCGTAGGTGATCTTCATGTACTCCAGGAACCGACCGGTGGTCGGCCAGCGCCACAACAGCCAGCGGTCCATCGTCATGAACCCGTAGACCCCCAGCCATGCCGGCCAGTTGCGGATCACCGAGTTCGGCAGTACCACCGTCATCAGGAACGGGAACAGCATCATCGAGTAGTAGCCCTGGGCCAGTCCGAGCACCAGCCACGAGCTGATCAGCAGCACGCCTGACGAGGTCAGCATCCAGAACAGCTGGTCGCGTTCGCGGTAGTAGCGGTACAGCAGCCACAGGCTGACCACTGTCAGCACGACCGCGACCACGCGCAGCGCGATGATCAACCACATCGGCAGCCCGTAGTAGATGCCGTTGCCCAGGATCGAGGAGTTGAAGTAGTCGCGGGTCTCAAGGATGTAGGGCGCGGTGTTGCGTACGAAGCCCATCGGGTCCGCCGACAGCGGCCAGGCCACGGCGTTGAACACCAGGGGCACACCGACGGCGGTGATCATGGTTCGCCACTGACGGTTGAGCAACGGCAACAAGAGCAGAGGCGCCAGTGACGGTTTTACCACCAGCGTCAGGCCGATCGCCGCCCCGGCCAGCAGTTCGTTGCGGGTGCCGCCCTTGAGGAGGAACCAGAAGAACAATGCCTCGGCCAGCAGTAGGCAGCCGTTGATGTTGGTGAAGACCAGTGTGTTGGTGACTGATTCGGTGCAGAACATGGCCAGCAGCAGGGCTGGTAGTGCCACTGAGGTCAGTGAGAAATTGAACAGCCGTACCAATACACATGCGGCGATGATGACTGCCGCGGAATTGATCCCCACAAACCAGAAGCGCGAAGCGAACTCCGGCAGGAACCCGAACGGAGCCAGCAGCAGAGTGCCGCCCGGTGGGTACAGGTAGTGCGGGTCGACGAAGTTGAAATGTTCGTTGTAGATGGCCCAGTGCCGACGGAAATTCGACACCGCCCGGTACACCGGGCCGAAGTCGTCGGTGATGTAACCGTTGGTGGCCAGCACGTAGCTGCGATGGATGATCGACAGGATCGCGATCGGCCACAGCACCGAGCGCAGCACCGTGGCGGTGCTTGGCGCTGAGGTGCGGGGACGGAAGGAATTCAGAAGACCGACTATGACTGGATTCTTGGTCGGGAATTCTGCTTCGGCCACCAGCGAACCTTATACCGACGCCGATCGGGCCCCGCGTCAGGCGGGACAGTACGTGTCGGTCTCGGGCAGTTTGCCGCTCTCGAGGTAGCCCGTCAGCGGGGGGAGTGCGCACGGTGTGTAGATGCTGGCCCCGTGGCCGATGCCCTGCCACATCACCCGCCGGTTGTTGGCGCCGGCGTTGATGATGGTCGCGGCGACGGCGGCGACGCCCTCACTGCCGGTGATCGGGTCATTGCGCACTCCGAGCAGCAGCACCGGAATCTTGAGGTCCTGCGGGTCTTTTGGTGCGGTGCCGCTGGGCCAGTTGAGGCATTTGACGAGGTTCAGGGCCCCGACTGCGCCGAACTGCGGGTAGAGCTTGCCCCAGGCGACCACCAGTTCGCGGACCCGGTCCGGGGTGGGCCGGTTGAGTGCGTCGCTGCACGAGTTGACGAACTGACCGTCGGATTGGCGCAGATTGTCGGCTTGAGTGATGAGGCCCGAGATCGGGCCGGCGTCACCGGCGCGAGCCGCAGCCAGGGCGCCCGCCAGGTTGTTGGTGGCGGCCACCCGGTCACCTTGCGGGAAACCCATTCCAGTGGTGATCGCGTCGGCCAGAGTGGCCACCGAGGCCCCGCCGGGGCCGCGGCCGTCCCGGGCTTCGGTCAGCAGCGCGTCGACGGCCCCCTTGGGATCCGGCGCCAGCGGGCAGTTGGTGGCCACGCACTGCGCGGCGAACGCGTCCAGTGCGGCCTGCTGGCCCTTGACGCGTTGCTCGGCCGCGGACTCGGCACCGATTGCCAGCGGCAGCGGGGAGTCCAGGATCAACCGGGACACCTTGTTGGGGTGCGAGCCGGCGTAGGCCAATGCCACCTGGGCGCCGTTGCCTATGCCCAGCAGCGCAAGTGCGGGCACATCCCAGGTGCTGCGCAGCCGCTCCAGATCTTCGGCGGTGTGCGCGTTGTCGTAGGCCGAGTCGCCCGGGGCGATCGTGTCGGTGCAACTGGTGGTGGCGGTCATGGTGACCGCACCCAGGTTGGCCACCGGATCGTCGCCGGCCTGAAACTGTGTCTGGTCGAGCATTTCCTGACGGTCGTAGACGTCGCGGCAGTCCACCGCGCCGGACATTCCGATGCCGCGCCGGTCCACTGCGACGATGGGATGCGATTTGAGGATGTCGGTTCCCGAGCGCGCCAGCCACGTGGGCAGCTGCACCGAGGTGGGGATGTCGGATCCGGTGGTCATCACCAGCGGACCGGCATCGGGCGGGGTCTGCGTGGACCGGGCCCGCACCACGCCGATGCTGAGCGTGCCGGTGGCCCCGTTGATCGAGTCGAGGTCTGAGTCGTAGGTCGCGCAGTCCAGCGTGACGTCGGGTATCGGCTGGATGCCGGCGCCGTTGAACAACCGCGGGGTGCAGTCCCGCCACGACAGGTCGTTCTTGGGTGCTTCGATGCCCGGGGGACCTGGCGGCGCCGCCAAGGTGGTTTCGGGCTGTCCCTGCGGGTGGGCGCCGGAGTTGGTGGCATAGCGCGGATCTGCGGCCAGCAGGGGTGAGCATGCGGTGAGCAGTAAGGACAGAACGGGCGCGGCGACCGCCGACCTCCTCAGGGCTTTCACCAGCTGATGACGCATGCTGACCACAGTAGCGACACGTGCGGTGCCGATGCTCCTCGCGCAAGCGCTCGTCGGTGCCGATGCTCCTCGCGCAAGCGCTCGTCGGTGCCGATGCTCCTCGCGCAAGCGCTCGTCGGTGCCGATGCTCCTCGCGCAAGCGCTCGTCGGAACTACCCGCGGACGTAGCGGGTGTACAGGTAGCCCTCGTCGTCGGTGAGCAGGTGTGCAGGTCGCATCCGGGTGAGCGCCTGGCCCGGGCCCGTCGCGATGCGTCGCGCTACCCCGCCGACCAGGATCGGCGCCACGGTCAGGCACAACTCGTCGAGTAGCTCGTTTTCGATCAGCAGGCTCAGCAGCGACGGGCCGCCCTCGGTCAGCACCCGGAAGAGCTTGCGTTCGGCGAGGATTCGCAAGGCCACGGCCGGGTCGACGCGGGTGGGGTCCGCGCCGGAGGCGTCGAGCACCTCGGCGACCGCGCCCAGCCGGTGGCGCGCGTCGGCGACGGTCTTGGTGGCGGTGAGGATCAGCGGTGGCACCTCGGTGCGGGTGAAGAACTTTGCGTCGTGGTCGATCGCGGCCGAGGCGGTGACGACGGCGATCGGCGGCACTTCGGCCTGTCCGCGTCGTTGGCGTTCCTGCCGTTGTGCCACCGTCAACTGCACACCGGAGTAGTTCTCGATCCGCACGGTCGCGGCACCCATCAGGATGACGTCGGCGGCCTGGCGCATGAGATTGAACACAGCCCGATCGCCCGGACCGCCCAGCCCACCGGACTTGCCGTCCTCGGTGGCGCCGCCGTCGAGGCTGCTGATCATGTTGCCGCGTACCCAACATCGCTGCAGGTCATCCGGGTACGCGTAGTAGTTGACGAGCTGACCGTCGGCGATCTTGTCGACGTTTCCCAGCACGGTCAGGTTTGTCCCGGCGGTGTCATCGGACATGAACTGAATTGGAGCACGTCGTTACGCTGCCTGAATGCACGGGTCCAGCGGCGTCGCTCATCTCGCCGATCGTCATCCCACCGTCACGCCGGAGCGGTTGGTCGCACAGTTGATTCCGCCGCCGACGTTTGCCGACGTCAGCTACGACAGCTACCGCCCGGACCCGGCCGAACCATCTCAAGCTGCCGCGGTGGAATCCTGCCGTAGTTTCTGTGAGCAGGCCGCGGTTCGGCGGGCGGGAAAGAAGAAGCTGTTCGGCAAGCGCGAGGTGCTGCCCGGGGTCGGTCTGTATCTGGACGGCGGGTTCGGCGTCGGTAAGACCCACCTGCTGGCCTCCACGTATTACGCGCTGTCGGAGGGCGATGCCCCGACCGCGTTCGCCACCTTCGGCGAGCTGACTCAGCTGGCCGGGGTGTTCGGCTACAACGAGTGCATCGACCTGCTCTCCGGGTACTCGGTGGTGTGCATCGACGAGTTCGAGCTCGACGACCCGGGCAACACGACGCTGATCTCACGGTTGCTTTCAGCGTTGGTGGAGCGCGGTGTGTCGATCGCGGCCACCTCGAACACCCTGCCCGAGCAGCTGGGCGAGGGCCGGTTCGCCGCCCAGGACTTCCTGCGCGAGATCAACACGCTGGCCCAGATCTTCACCACGGTGCGGATCGAGGGTCCCGACTACCGGCATCGTGATCTGCCGCCGGCCCCTGAGCCGTTGTCCGACGAGGAGGTGGCGCAGCGGGCCGAGGGCGTCATCGGCGCGACCCTCGACGACTTCGACGTGCTGTGTGCGCATCTGGCGACCATGCATCCATCGCGCTATCACGCGTTGATCGACGGTGTCACCGAGGTTTTCATCACCGGGGTGCACCCGATCGAGGATCAGAGCGTGGCGCTGCGGTTGGTGGCGCTGACCGACCGGCTCTACGACGCGGGTGTCCCGGTGCTGGCGTCGGGGACCAAGTTGGACACCATTTTCAGCCCGGAGATGGTGGCCGGTGGTTTCCGGAAGAAGTACCTGCGGGCCACCTCGCGACTGCTGGCGTTGACCGCCGCCGCGCAGAAGACCGCGTAGACCGTCTAGGCCGGCGGGCTGACGGGACGCACCATCACGTAGTCGTTTTCCACCCCGGCGCCCAGCCGGAAGGTCTTGGTGCCGGCGATGACGAAACCGCTTTTGGCGTAGAACCGCTGGGCCCGTTGGTTGTCCTGGTTGACCCCGAGCCACACGCAGCGCGCGCCGGACTCGACCGCGGCGCCCAGGGCCGCGGTCATCAGTGCCCCGGCCGCACCACCGCCGTGGCGATGGGGCAACACGTAGATCTTGGACAGCTCGAGCGCGGGTCGTCGAGTCACCGCCCGCTGCACATCGGCGTCGTCGGGAACACCGTGAATCAGCATGGCGTAGCCGGTGATCGAGGTATCACGGGCCACCAGCACGATCCGGTTCGGATCGGTGAGGTACTCGCCGAGGCGTTCCTCGGAGAGCGTCTCGGCGATGAAGGCGGCGATGTTGTCCGGCGTCACCGACGGGGGGCAGGCCAGGGGAAAGGTGGCGGCAGCGACCGCCGCGAGTTCCGGAAGGTCAGCCGCCGCGGCACGGGCTATCTCCATGGCTCCTCGCGCGAGCGCTCGTCGGCCATCATGGCTCCTCGCGCGAGCGCTCGTCGGCCATTAGGGCTCCTCGCGCGAGCGCTCGTCGGCGATCAAGGCAGCGGCGAGCCCGGCTGCCAGATGTTCCACTGCCCCAGGTGCTCGCCGGTCTTGGTGTCGACCAGCACCACGTTGGTGACCAGTGCCCGGTAGACGTCCCAGTAGACGTCGCCGTTGACGGTGGCTCCCGGCGGTGCGTTGCGCAGCGCGGCTTCGAGTCGGTTGGGCGCATCGGTGTGCTTGGGCGCGTAGGCGTCGGCGTACGGGGTGACGCCGTTGAACGTGAACGCCAGCGCCATCGCGTACGGGTTGGGTGCCTGGATGGTGGTCACCGTGATCGGGACCCGCCACGGGCCGCCCTGGGCACGCCAGCGCGGCGAGCCGTTCCAGCCCCAGCCGGGCGGAACGTCACTGGCGAGCACGTCGTGCACGGTGACATCGGCGACGATGCCGTTGGCCGTCTCGACGCGCAGCGTCTGGCCGAGGTTGCCGATCGGCGTGCCTTCGGCCGAGGCTGCCGGGGGGGCCACCAGGGCGGCGACCGCCGTCAGCACGGCCGTGAACATGAGCGCAAACCAGCGAGGCATGCCAGGAATACTCGCACAAAGTGAAACGTGTTACAGCCGGATGGGGTCAGGACACCCAGGGACCGACGCCGCCGACTTTGTCGATCCGGATACGGGTGAGCCAACCGGGCGGTGCGTCCTTGGGCGGGAACGGAACGTCCGGGGCGGCCAGGGTCTGCGCCAGTTCTTTGAGGAGTTCCGGTGCGCCACCCTCGACGATGCGGGCGGTGCCGGCGATCGACAGGTAGGGGCGCATCGCTTCTCCCACCCGACCGGGATCGACGATCGTCAGGGCGACACGTGGATCCCGGCGGACATTGCGGATCTTTTTGTGCTCGGCCAGGTGCGCGGTGACGAGCTCGTCGCCGTCCGGGGTGGATTGCAGCGCCACCCAGACCAGGGTGACCTGAGGGCTTCCGTCCGGATTCAGGGTCACGAGCGTGGCGTCGGCACCTGCGCCGATGAGGTCGCGTGCGGCGTCGTTGAGTAACACGTCAGGTTCTACGGTTGTGTGGGCGGTTTCATTCCCGCTCAGTCCTCGGTGTTGTCCTGATTTGCGGGGGTGAACTGTGCCAAAGCGGCGGTCAGCTCGGACTCGAACCGGTCGGAGTCGGCGCCGAGCCGGTGTAGCGGGCCGTCTTCGCCTTCGGCCTCGGCCAGGGCGAGCAGGATGTGCTCGGTGCCGATGTAGTTGTGTCCCAGCCGCAGTGCTTGGCGGAAGGTCAGTTCCAGCGCCTTCTTGGCCCCCGCATTGAACGGGATCAGAGCCGGGACGGTCCCCGCGGGCGGGGGCAGTGTGATGGTGGCCTGGGCGGTTTCGGCGGTGATGCCCTGGTTCGCAAGGAGTTTGGCGGCCAGCCCGTCGGGTTCGGCGAACAATGCCAGCAGCAGGTGCTCGGGGGTGATCTCGGCGTTGCCGGCTCCGTGCGCGGTGTTCTGGGAGACCACGACGACGTTGCGCGCCCGTGGGGTGAACCGGCCGAATCCGGCGTTGGGGTCGAGGGTGGACGGGTCGAAACTGGGAACCTTTGGCACAAAGCGTTTCTGGGCGGCCTGCTTGGTGACGCCCATGGCCGTGCCGATGTCGGTCCAGGATGCGCCTGAGCGGCGGGCCTGGTCGACGAAATGTCCGATGAGGTGGTCGGCGATCTCGCCGAGGGCGTCGGCGGCGATCACGGCGTCGATCAACTGCTCGAGCGGTTCGGTATGAGCCTTCTTGATCGCACCGATGAGGTCGTCGAGGCGGACGGGGTTGGTGATGGTGACGGGTTTGCTCATGCGTCAACTGTAGGTTGACGATAGGTGATCGTCAACCGTGAGTTGACGCCGATTTCTCGGCGTCGCGGTGCTGAGGACGCCGGCCCGCGCGGATCGGGCAAGATAACGCCAGTGAATCTCGAAGATCGCGTACTCCAACTGCTGCGGCCCGTGCTGCGGCCGGTGATGCGCGTGTTGTCGTTGCGCACGATCGTCATCGTGGGTGCGTTGTCGGTGGTGGTCACCGTCATCACGCTCGGGACCTGGGTGTGGATCGGCGTCACCAACGATCAGTACAGCCAGCTGGACCGGCGCCTGGATTCACTGAGCAGCCTCGGTGATGTCAGCACGCTGCTCACCGCCACCAAACAGGGATCGGCGGACAAGGCCATGCCCGACGACGGCGGTCTGGTCCGTACCGCGCACATCGGCGGCGTCAGTGTCTCGGTTCCCAGCGACATCGTCCTGCCTCGGCTGGAGAACGGGTACACGAACACCACCATCGACGGGGTCGAGTACCGCGTGCGCACGTTCACGGCGGGCCCGGCGACCATCGCGCTCGGGGCGCCGCTGGCGGAGACACAGCGCCGGATCGATGAACTGCACCTGCGGGTGTTGTTGATCTGCGGCGGCGTCATCGGCAGCACCATCGTGGTGGGTTGGATGATCTCGCTGGTGATGATCACGCCGTTCCGCCTGCTGGCCCAGCAGGCCCGTGCCATCAACGCCCAGTCCAAACCCGATGAGGTGCAGGTGCGCGGTGTGCGTGAGGCCGTGGAGATCGCCGAGGCGGTCGAGGGCATGCTGGCGCGCATCGGCAACGAGCAGGAGCGCACCAAGGCCGCGCTCGAATCGGCTCGCGATTTCGCCGCGGTGGCTTCCCATGAACTACGGACCCCGCTCACTGCGATGCGCACCAATCTGGAAGTGCTGTCGACCCTGGACATGACTGACGACCAGCGCAAGGAGGTGATCGGGGACGTCATGCGCACACAGAGCCGCATCGAAGGCACCCTGACCGCCCTGGAGCGGTTGGCTCAGGGGGAGTTGACCACTGTCGAGGATTTCGTGCCGATGGATGTCACCGAGTTGCTCGACCGTGCGGCACACGACGCTCTGCGGACCTATCCGGGCTTGCGCGCCACGCTGATGCCGTCGCCGACGGTGTTGATGCTGGGCATGCCAGCGGGTCTGCGGCTGGTGATCGACAACGCCATCGCCAACGCCGTCAAGCATGGTGGTGCCACCGAAATCCGGCTCAGCGCAGTCAGTTCGGCCGATGACGTGCAGATCGTGGTCGACGACAACGGTTCCGGGGTGCCCGAGGCCGAGCGAGCCGAGGTGTTCGAGCGGTTCGCCCGCGGATCGACGGCGTCGCGGTCGGGATCCGGGCTGGGTCTGGCTCTGGTGGCGCAGCAAGCCGAATTGCACGGTGGCACAGCTGCTTTGACGGAGAGCCCGCTGGGGGGTGCGCGGCTGCTGCTGCAGCTGCCGTTGACCCGGCGGGTGGAGGACGCCCCCTTCTGAGTTCAGCGCTGTGCGCCGGCGACGTAGTCGGCACCGCCGATGTAGACGGTGTCGCCCGAGGTGACCGGTTCGAGCGCAGCGACGACGATCGCGCGGGCGAACTCCTCGACCGAGGGCAGCGCTCCGTGAAGCGTCCGGGCCGCCACCGCATCCGGGTCGCGACGGGCCAGCAGTCGCACGATGATCGTGCCGTCGATCATGTCGCCGGACACCACGACGAACGACACCCCGGCGTCGTCGAAACGGGACTGCTTCGCGCGCAGTGCGTCCTCGCCGGCGCGCTTGCTCGCGGCGATGGGCAGGTAGTCGGCGGGAACCGGCTGTTGTCCGTGGAAGTGGGCCTGGTGGCTGGTGACGAACACGATGCGGCCGCCCGGGCGCAGGAGTGGCAGCGCAAGCTCGGCCAGGCGTACCTGGGCATCGCGATTGATCCGCATCGGATAGCCCGCGTCGGCGCCGATTTCGAGACCGCCGGAAGCGTTGAGTACCAACATGTCCAGCCGGCCGAACGTATCCGCGACGTGTCGGATCAGCTCGGCCGTCGCCTCCGGATCGCTGAGGTCGGCACCCGCAACTGATCCCTGGCCGCCCGCTGCCGCGATGGCATCGACGATCGCGCTGGCCCGCTTGATTTTCTCGCGGTAGTTGACGATCACGTGCACGCCGGCCGCGCCGAGTTGGTGGGCCACCTCGGCGCCGATCCCACGTGCTGCGCCGGTGACGAGCGCGACCTTCATGACTGCCCTCCGTGCTTCTGATTTAGAACCAATATGATGGTTCTAAATGAGAAGCGCAAGTGGGCCCGAGTTTGTTCGCCGTGGTGATGATCCGGCGAATGCGCCGATGCTGGCGGTCATGGAGCTGCTGGGGCAGCGCTGGGTGCTCCGGGTGATCTGGGAGCTGGAGCCGGGGTCGCTGGGCTTCCTTGAACTGCGCCGACACATGGGCAATTGCTCGTCGAGCATGTTGTCGGAACGGCTGCAACAACTCGTGGCGGCCGGACTGGTCGTCAAGAACGAAACCGGGGCATGGGAACTCACAGTCGCCGGTGCCGGGTTGGGGGCGGCGCTGTCGGGTCTGTGGGACTGGGCGGAGTCCTGGAAGGCGGGGGAGGCTCAGCAGTCCTGAGCCGGGGACCTTTCCAGTAGTTCGTCGAGGAAGCCCGCCGCCTCCTGCCCGGCACGTTCCACATCGCCGGCCGCGATCGCGTCGACCAGATCGTCGTGGGGGAACATGCCGCCGGGGCCCGCGCTTGTCGTCGCGACGCTCGCGGTGATCGCCTCAAGGAGCCCGCGGTAGATCTCGACGAGCACCGGATTGTGCGACGCCCGCACGACGGCCAGGTGGAATTCGGTGTCGGACTGGGTGAACTGTGCGTGGTCGGTGGTGTCCGCATGCGCCAGGTGAGTGCGGAGTTCGGCGAGGTCCGCCTCGGTGCGCGCGACGGCGGCCAGGCGGGCTCCTTCCACCTCGAGGCAGCGCCGGACCTGCAGCACATCGCGCAGTTCGGACCCGCACAGTCGGCGCAGGGCTGCCGATACCTCGCTGGTGGCGCGCACGTAGGTGCCGTCGCCCTGGCGTACTTCGAAGATGCCGTTGTGTGCCAGGGCGCGGATCGCCTCGCGCACAGTGTTGCGCCCCACGCCGAGGGCTTCGACCAGCGCAGGCTCGGTGGGAATCCGGCTGTCGACCGGCCATTCGCCCGAGGTGACCAGCGTGCGCAGTTGCTCGATCACCTGGTCGACCAGGCCCGTGCGTCGCGTTGTGGCGAGCGGCACTCTAAAGTCCTTTCATCCAATCATGGGATGTATGGCATCATAGCCGGGTGAGTAGGACCCTGCGCAATAAAACCCTGAACAGCTACGAGCACGATCTGGAGCTCGAGCTCGATGGTGCCGTAGAGGTCCGCCCCGCACAGATGGCGGCGGGCGGCGCCCTGCTGGTCGTGGCGGTGATCCTGACCGCGCTGAACCTGCGCCCGGCGATCACCAGCATCGGACCGGTCCTCGGGGAGATGCGCGAGTCGCTCGGTGCCTCCGCTGTCTGGGCCGGGCTGCTGACCACCCTGCCCGGGCTGTGCTTCGCGGCAGCGGGGCTGACCGCGCCGTGGCTGGCCCGCCGGATCGGGTTGGGGCGGGCGATCTCGGTCGCCCTGGTGATTCTGAGCATCGGCCTGGTCGTCCGAGTGCTGGACGGGCCGTACGTGGTGGTCGGCGGAACGCTGGTGGCCACCGGCGGTATTGCGCTGGTCAACGTGCTCATCCCGGTCGTGATCAAGGGTTCATTCCCCGCTCAGGTAGGTCTGATGACCGGTGTCTACACCGCGGCCCTGCAGGGCGGCGGGGCCCTGGGATCTGCGGTCACCCCGCCGCTGGAACCCCTGCTCGGTGGCTGGCGGGGGGCATTGGGCTCCTGGGCCTTGGTGGCCATCGTCGCGCTGCTGTTCTGGCTGGTGGGCGCGAGGGGAATCAGCACGGCCCGCACTGAAGCAGCTTCGTCGGGAACGGCCGGCCGGTCGCTGCTGCGGAGCCCGTTGGCCTGGACGATCACGTTGTTCTTCGGCTGCCAGTCGTTCCTGGCCTATATCGTCATGGGCTGGCTGCCCGAGGTGTTCATCGACAGCGGGGTCAGCAAGACCGACGCCGGCCTGCTGCTCGGGTTGGTGTCCATCCTGGCCGTCCCGATCAGCCTGATCGTTCCGCCGCTGGCGGCCAAGCAGAAGAACCAGAGTGGCTGGATCGTGGGACTCGGCGTGGTCGGGATGATCGGCATGATCGGACTGCTTGTCAATCCTGGTGCGGCGCCGCTGCTGTGGAGCTTCTTCGTGGGCATCGGGATGAGCGTGTTCTCGTTGGCGCTCACGGTGATTGCGTTGCGCGCGCGCAACGCCGAGGACACCGCGCGGCTCTCCGGGATGGCGCAGGGCTTCGGCTACCTGCTGGCCGGTGTGGGTCCGTTCTCGTTCGGGCTGCTTCACGACATGACCGCGGGCTGGACGGCGCCGTTTGCCATGGTGCTCATCATCTATCTGGTGCAGATGGTGGCGGGTGCGCTGGCCGGCCGGAACCGATACGTCTGAGCCACAAGCTCGGTTTGTGATGCCACAACATTGGGGTGCCTACCGGTGATCGGCGGCAGCCACCAGCATTGGTGAGGTGACCACCTACGCAGCCGCCTACACAGCGGAGAGGCCGTTCCACACCGCCTTGCTGGCCGAATTGGACAGTGCGGGTTCGCTCTTCCGCCACATCACGCCGAACTGGTTCGCCTCGGTGATGGGGACCGGAATCGTCGCGACGGCCGCGGCCACCCTGCCGCTGCACCTGCCGGGACTACACGAATTCGCCACTGCGGTATGGATGCTCGCCGCCACTGTGCTGGTAATCCTGACCGCAGCGTTCGCCACGCACTGGATCCGGCATCGGGAACAGGCGAAAGCCTATGCCGCACATCAGGTGGTGGGACAGTTCTACGGCGCGCCGGCGATGGCGCTGCTCACGGTCGGAGCGGGCGCGTTGCTGCTCGGGCCCGGGGTCATCGGCCCGTCCGCGGCGCTGGCCCTCGACGTGGCGCTGTGGATCGTCGGCACGGCGCTGGGATTGGTTGTCAGCCTGTGGCTTCCGTTCGCGATGATCACCCGCGAGGATCACACCGATGTGGAGGCGGTGCCGGCCTGGATGATGCCGGTGGTTTCGCCCATGGTCTCGGCCTCCACTGGCGCCCTGCTGCTGTCGCACCTCGGGCCGGGGCAGGCGGGGATGACCTTGCTGGTGGCCTGTTACGCGATGTTCGGCTTGAGCCTGCTGGCCGGCCTGATCACCACCACCATGGTGTACTCGCGGCTCATGCACGGCGGCTTCAGCCAGGTGCAGGCGATTCCCACGGTGTGGATCGTGCTCGGCGTTGTCGGACAGTCGATCACCGCGGCCAATCTGCTGGCCTCCCATGCCGGGTCGGTACTGACCGATGCGGCCACAGTGTCGGCGCTGCATGCCTTCGGCATCGTGTACGGCCTGGTGATGGGCGGTTTCGGAGCGTTCGTGTTCTGCCTTGCGACGGCGCTCACGGTGCACGCCGCGCGGCGCGGATTGTCGTTCAGCCTGACCTGGTGGAGCTTCACCTTCCCGGTGGGCACCTGCGTGACGGGTGCGACCGCGCTGGGTGCCGCCACCGGTGCGGCGGCCATTTCCTGGCTGGCTGTCGCGCTGTACATGTTGCTGCTGGGTGCGTGGGCAACGGTGGGTGCCAACACCGCTCGTGGGTTGCGGTCCGGCCGGTTACTGGGCCGCTGACGTCAACGCGTCGAGGCGATGTGGCTGAGCAGGTCGCGCACCGCGCCGGCCGGCGGGGTGCGGCCTCCCGACCAGATGGCACGCAACTCGCGACGCAGATCCAGCCCGGCGATGGGCACCTCGCGCAGCCGGCCGAGCGTGAGGTCGTCATCGACGGCCAACCGGCTCATCACGGCCGGTCCGGCACCGGCCAGCACCGCGGCGCGCATCGCTGCCGCCGAGGACAATTCGATCGCGGGATCGGCCTGCCGGCTCGACGGGCCCAATGCGGAGCGCAGCGCGGAACTGAGCGCTTCCCTTGTGCCCGAACCGGTTTCTCGTGACACCAGCGCCGTGTCGTTGAGTTCGGCGGGACTGACCGGGGCCGATCGGCGGGCCCACTTGTGATCCGGGGGCACCACGGCGACCAGCTCGTCATGGGCGATCACCCGGCTGCGCAAACCGGCAGGCGTACCCGGGGATTCGATGAAGCCGAGGTCGGCCGAACCGTCGTGCACCGCGGCGATCACCTGGTCGCTGTTGGCGGCGGTGAGGATGACCTGTGGTGCCGTGGCGTTACGGCGCGCGGCATCGGCCTGTAGCGACACCAACCACCGCGGCATGAGTTGCTCGGCGATGGTCAGGCTGGCCGCGACGGTGATTCGGCTGTGGCTTTCGCTGCGCATCGCGGCCAACCCGGCGTCCACCCGCCCGGCGACGTCGAGCAATTGGTCGGCCCACTCGGCGACGACCGCACCGGCCGCGGTCAGCTGCGACCCACGGGGGCTGCGCTGCACCAGCCGCACTCCGGTCTGCGATTCGATCGAGGCCAGCCGCGCGGACACCGCCTGCTGAGTGAGACCCAGCTCACGCCCCGCGGCTCCGAGGCTGCCGGTACGTGCGATCGCCAGCAGCACTTCGAACGCTGCGAGCTCGGGCATCCGGGGGCTGAGCGGCATGCCCAGGATCGTAGGGCGTGGTCACAAATCGCGGTTGTGATTGCAGCGGTTGTGGCGCTGAACGGGACGTGGTGTAGCCTGACCGACGTGACTATCGGTGTGTGTGCCAGCTATTGGCGCTTTATCGAGGCTCCGGGCGGAGCCGATAAAGCGCAGCACTAAGCACGCATCCACCCGGAGCCCAGGCAGTGACCATCGGTCGCTGCCTTTCGTCATTACAGGGCGCCGGAACCTTTGCCAGGTGCCCACCACCAGGAAGGCATCTGAAGATGAACTTGGCGCAGATCGCCAACGCCCCCGCCACATCGGACCGTCGGGTCCGCAGTTTCAGCGCGATTCCCAGCCCGCACGATGTGCTGACCGAATTCCCGCTGGGGGAGCGCCGTGCGGAGCGGGTGGCCCGCGACCGAGATGAGATCGCCGACATCCTGGCCGGTCGTGACGACCGCCTGCTGGTCGTCGTCGGCCCGTGTTCGGTGCACGATCCCGCGGCCGCGCTGGAGTACGCCAGCCGTCTGGTCAAGGTGGCCGATGACCTGAAAGATCAGCTCAAGATCGTGATGCGGGTGTACTTCGAGAAGCCGCGCACCACCACCGGTTGGAAGGGTTTGATCAACGACCCCGGCATGGACGGCACTTACGATGTCGCGCGTGGCCTCCGGGTGGCCCGTCAGCTTCTGCTCGACATCATCGACATCGGCCTACCCGTCGGGTGTGAGTTCCTGGAACCGACCAGCCCGCAGTACATCGCCGATGCCGTGGCGTGGGGCGCGATCGGCGCCAGGACCACCGAGTCGCAGGTGCACCGCCAGCTGGCATCGGGGCTGTCGATGCCGGTCGGGTTCAAGAACGGCACCGACGGCAACATCCAGGTCGCGGTCGACGGTGTGAAAGCCGCTGCCGCCGAGCATGTCTTCTTCGGTATGGACGATATGGGCCGCGGCGCCGTGGTGAGCACCGCAGGCAATGAGGACTGCCACGTGATCCTGCGCGGCGGGACCGACGGACCGAACTACGGAGCCGACGCGGTGGCCGACGCCGCAGCCAAGCTGACCGGTGCCGGACTGCCCGCTCGTGTCGTGATCGATTGCAGCCACGCCAATTCCGGCAAGGACCATGTTCGCCAGGCGTCGGTGGCCGCGGAGGTGGCCCAGCTGGTTCGGGACGGGCTGCCGATCAGCGGTGTGATGCTGGAGAGCTTCCTGGTCGCCGGTGCGCAGGCGCCCGAGGCGCGCCCGCTCACCTACGGACAGTCGGTCACCGACAAGTGCATGGATTGGGAAGTAACCGATCTGGTGCTCCGGGAGCTCGCCCGCCCGAGCTAGGATCTCTCACGCTTACCCGGCCTCGCCGCCTCCAGCGGGAACCTTGCGCCACACCGAGATGTGCTTGGGTGACTGCGAACTGAACGGCGTCCCGTCCCAATCTGCGACTCGACGTTCGAGTACGAGGCCGGCAATGTGTGCCATCAGGTCGAGCTCCTACGTCGACGCTCAGGCGCGCAGCGCGGTGTATATCGAGATGGAGCCACTGATGGTCCGCACCACTTCCGCCTCGCGGACGTGTTCGAACCCAGCCTCGGTGATCAGTTGGGGCAGCACGCCATCGGCGTTGGGCTGGGTGTCGGCGAACCCATCGGCAAGTTGCACGCCCCGGAAGGCCAGTCGCATGAGGGTACTTCGCTGCCAGCCGTAGTCCGCCAGCACCAACCGCCCGCCAGGCCGCAACACGGTGAACATGGAAGCCAGTATCGCCCTCTTCATGGACATCGGGCACTGATGCAGTACCAGGCTGGACACTGCCGCCGTTGCCGAGCCGCGATCTACAACCTGGGTTAAGTTGTCGCCCACGGCGACTCGCCAGTCCAAATCGGCACCCGCAGCCTCGGCCTTGCGTCGCGCCTGCTCCAGCATCTGGAGATCCGGGTCCGTTCCGATGATGTGGGCCTGCGGCTGCACGCGGTGCAGCAACAGCGCCAGCGATCCGGTACCACAACCCACATCGACGATCACGTCGTCGGTCCGCGGTGCGATATGCATACCGACCAGACTGCGCCACAGGCGTTCTCGCATCAGTGCTGCCACTGAATCGTAGAAGCGGTTGGGTGCGAACCGTCCCATGGCGGGCGTGAAGGATTTTTGTGTCATATCGTCACCTGGGAACACCGCACCGGCTCGAAGGCCTTGGTGATTCCGAGTCCTTTCAGATCGATCGGCGGCACCGGGGTGAGCCTTGTCCTGTCGGGATCCACCCGAAGTGCCAGTGATTCGTCAACCAGGATCTGGTTGGGCTCGGCTGCCCCGGCCAGGCGGTTCGCGAGATTCACTGCGGGACCGAAATAGTCGCCGGCGTGGGTCACAGCCGGCCCGAAGGCGAGCCCCGTTCTCATGGGCGGCCGCGACCATTCGGTGTGGGCGCTGATCGCCTGTGCAGCGTCCAACAGTGCCGACGGGGAATCGGCAACATACATGACCGCGTCACCGATCAGTTTGACTGCCCGGGCGCCCGATTCGGTGATGGTGTCAAATGTGTGAGATTGGAAATCGGTGATGAGATCGACCAGTTGGTCTTGGCCGACCGTGGTGGTGAAATCTGTGAACCCGACCAGATCGGTGAATCCTACTGCCAGGTCAGGATTGTCGGCGCAGGCGCGGGATGGGCGTCGACGGAAGGTATCCAGGTGCCGCCGCAGTATGTAGGCGACCAGCCAGTCGAGGTTGGAATCGAGCGTCCCGCGCTGCGGTCCTATGCCGTGTCCGATGAGCTCGAACTCCCGGTGGAAGCCGATCTCCGCCTCGGCGATCTCCGCGAGAAGAAGACTGAAGGTACGTGCCTGTTGCACGATGAGCTTGACCGCCTTGGCTTGATCAGGTGGCGACAGGGCGGCCAGGCCCTGCGTCGCGAGCTTGAGCGCACACACATCGTCATCGGAGAATGCCGCGTCGGAGTCATCCACGTTGACGTGGCCGAGTGCGCGCCATAACTGGTCGGCGATGTGGTGTGGAACTCTGGCCAAATCGGCGACCGCGTGCCCGTTGTGCCGCGGAGTGTTGAGTGTCATGACATCGCTGCTCGCTGATCGGGGGCCTCATCGGTGCTGTCTTGATCGAAATGGCAAGCACCACTGGCGTGGAAGGGTTCGGCCAGCTGCTGCAGATAAGGAGCGGGGTAGTTCGGCTTGGCCGCCATTCCGAGATCGTCGGAGGTGAATTGGCGGTCACGGTCGAAGGAGTAGGTGCGGTACAGGTGATCCCAGATCAACGTGAACAGGCCGAAGTTCACGTCACCGATGCCAGCCCATTTCAGGTGGTGGAATCGATGCCCCTCATTAAGGGCGAGGACCGAGCGCAGCGGACCGACCCGGTAGTCGACATTGGCGTGCTGGAGCATCAACTGAACGGCGACGCAGACGGCCAGCGCAGAACCGACCTGCACGGTCATACCCATGATGACCAGTGGCAACACGCTGCCGATCATCTCGACTGTCTGGTGCAGGGGGTGCTTCATCAACCCGTTGAGCCCGTAGAACCGCTTGACGCTGTGGTGGACTGCGTGCAGGCGCCACAACCAACCGATCCGGTGGCTGGCCAGGTGGATGGTCGTGGTCCCGAAGTCGGCGATCACGATCGCGATGAGCAACTGGACGACGAACGGCAGCGAACTGGGCCACCACTGGTGAAACGGCGTGATAGCAGCGAGGATCGGGATAACTGCGACGCTGGAAAGAATGAGGGTTTCGTTGACGACTGCGTGGGCGGTATCGCGGTGGGCGTCGTCGTGGGAGGTGTTCCAGTCGGCGCGGTAGGGCAATATGCGTTCGGCGGCAAACGAACTGGCGACGCCGATGGCGATGATGCCCACCAGCCACAACTCTGACGCGCTACGGGAGGCGAGATATGCGGCGGCACCGTTGAGCCCGAGAAGCATGAACGGCACATAGCCGTAACGGATTAACTTGGTCATGGTTCCAGCATCGCCGGTGATGGCCATCGGGTACTTGTACGAATCCGTCGTGCTCGGCGGCGGTCTCGAGGGTCTACTTGCTGTCTGTTGCGGGATAGGCGGTGCGCACAGCATCACGATCCACCGGCTGCGCATGCTCGATCAGGTCACGGACGATAGTTCTGAACTTGTTGCACTACAGACGCTGCGGGGCAAGATCGCCACCATCTAATTGCCGCTTGGCTTGCGGTAGCGGCCGCTGGGATCGCGATCCAACTTGGGCGGGTCGGTGGGGTCGAGTTCGATGAGGACGTCGTCGCCCGTGTCGTGTGGCGCACTGAAGACGACTACGCGTGCCCCCGCCAGCGGAACCCGGGAGTGATGGGCGACCATGTTGGCCCTCACCACCCGGCGCCCGGTTGGGGCCTCGAAGGCGACGGTCACGGTGAACTGGGGATCGTCTGCGGTCCAGCGCTTCCGGAACTCCACGTTGCGCAGCTCGCCCGGTGAGCGCACACCGTGCCGGCGCAAGGCCGTGAACCGGTCTTGGCGTCGACGGGTGTAGCGCACGCCGCGCCACGCCGCAACGGTGGCCAGCGCCGCGCTGGTCGAGCACAGCACACTGACCAGCGCCAGCACCCCACCGGTGAAATCTCTGAACCAGACGGCGGCGCCGAGCAATCCGACTGCGACACCAGACAGTGCAGGTATCAGCGCGATCCAGTTGCCGGTCCTGCGTTGCCCGAACGTGTCGCGGGCCTCGTCGGCGACGATGCTCGCGAGGAAGGCGGGCAGGTAGGAACCCATGATCGCCGCAATGCCCAGCCAGGTCGACGGTTCGTGGGACGGCATGCTGTGAATCCAGAATGCTGCTCCGGCGGCGATCGGTATCGACAGCAGGAAGGTGAGCACGGCGAAGAATCGCAGTGTTTCCGATGGTTGGGTGACCGGCACGGTGATGCGGCCGTGCTTCTCGACGGTGGAGAAGCACGGGAGCGTGCTCTCCCACGTGGAGGACTCGGTGGTGTCACTGGCCACGCGGTGCTCCCTAACTTCCCGGAATCACCAGTATTGTCATGAGTTCGCGGGTGGCGCCACCTACGGCCGGCCGATCCCTTGGGTTCTCACGAATTACTCACCGCCTCAACACGGATCGGTTAGGTATCGCCCTGGCGGTCTGCGCCGAGCGGGGTGTCGGTGTCGACCCGCCAGCTTCCCGGCATCAACGGGACCGTCGCGCCGTTTCCGAAGGTGTCGTCAACCAACGAGGTCATGCCGGCCGGTCCGGCGACGGTGGCATCCGTTGCAGTGCCGGTGAATCCGAGGTTTCCGGCGCCGCTGTCGGAGGTGCTCGTGGTGACGGCTTGCTCGGGCGGCGGTGCGGCGACACCGTCGGCCGTCATGAACTCATAGCGGTAACCGCGGTCCTTGGCGGTTCCGCCGCGTCGCTTGCGGGCCTGCGACCGTCGTTTGTTGATCGCGGCGGCCGTCGCAGCGGCCGCGGCAGACGCCCCGACGGAGTCGGAAGCCTTCGCTGTGGCGCTGTATTTCGACGTCGAGCCGAATCCGAATCCTGAACCCCCGCCCGGCACCGCATAGAGGGCGTTCTCGGCCCCGGCCGGCATCGGAGCGGGAGTTGAGGGTGCAGGGGCCGCGGGCGCGGAGGCGGGTGCCGTCGTAGGGGCGGCGCCGGCAGCGACCGAGGCCGGTGCCGGGGAGCCGGGCAACGCGGCAGCCGCGGGCTGCTCGGCGCGCGGGGTGATCTCCTCGGCCGGCGCCTCGATCGGAATGTCGTAGGCATTCGCCATCCCGACGATCCCGAGCAGTCCGAGCATGGCAGGGGAGGCCGCCGCGACCGCAGCCGCGTACAGCGGGGTGCCCAGCACCGCGAAAGTTGCCGCGTACGCACCCAGGAAGAAGACATTGATATAGGTGCTGAACAACAAGGACGGATCGGCAATGATCTCACCGAGGACCTGCGGAATCTTCCAGGGCTCGAGAATGAATTCCCTGAGCTGGTCGTACATCCCGTAGAAGTGCTCAGATTGACCGGCCAGCCAGTTCCCGATCGGGTCGTTTGCCTTGATCCACTCGATGAACTCCTCGTACGAACTGATCACGTCGCTCAAGCTGAGGGAAGAGCCCGATTCGCCGGCCCGGGCCACAGCGGCAGACTGCATCATCGTGGCCGACCCGGCACCTGCTTCCCCAACCCCCGGCGTCAGCAGTACCGGTGCCGCCGTGGACGGCGGTGCGGTCGCCACCGCAACCTCGGTGGATGCCTGGTAGACCGTCATGGTGGTCGCCGCCTGGATCCACATCCGGACGTAGTCGGCCTCATTGACCGCGATGGGGACGGTGTTGATCCCGAAGAAGTTGGTGGCCACCAGCACACCGAGGGTCGTGCGGTTGGCCGCCAGTTCGGCCAGCGTCGGCATGGCCGCCAGGGCGGCGGTGTACGAGGCCGCCGCGGTCTCGATCTGGGCGGCCACCCGTGCGCTACTCGCGCTCGTGGCGCCCAGCCAGGCCAGGTAGGACAGGTGTGCCGCCGCGTACCGCTCGGCGCTGGGCCCCTCCCACGCCCCGGCCTGCACCGTGCCCATCAGAGTGGTCAGTTCGGTTGCAGCCGAGGAGTATTCGGTACTCAGCGAGGTCCATGCTCCCGCCGCCGCCAGCAGTGGCCCGGCGCCCGGACCACTGCTGAGCAGAGCTGAATGCACCTCGGGCGGCAGCGCCATCCACACCGGGGCGGTCATCGCTGACCACCGAAGACGGGCGAAGTGGCGTCGTTTGCCGACGCGAGGCTGGGGGTGCAGATGGTCATCGCGTTGTCCGGGATGCAGCGCGTGCAGGCGGCCCGGTTCTCCTCTCGATCGCTTTGCTCCCCCAGTGGCTAAGTATGGTTAGCATAAGCTAACTTTTGCCGATTTGGGGTATGAACTTCCTATGTATTTGGCGCAAACGTCAATTTGGGCGGGTGGGATCAGCGGCGGTAGTCGGCCAGGTTGGCAGTGAGTTCGTCGAACAGCGCCTGGTTCAGTGCGAAGGCCACCTTGACCTCGTCGACGACGCGGTCGATGTCGTCCTGATCGAGGTCGAGGCCGTCGAGTCGGGCCCGGTAAGCGTCCTTGTACGGCTTGGGACGCATCGGGAATTCGTAGAACGACAGGCCGGCGCCGTCCAGGTCGAAGGACCGGTCGAGCACCCGACCGATGGCCTGGCCGCCGGACAGGTCACCGAGGTAGCGGGTGTAGTGGTGAGCCAGAAGGGCTCCACCCCAGGCGGATTCGGCGATCCGGGTGCAATAGGCCCGGGCGGCAGGGGAGTCGACCTCGCGTGTGGAGTTCGGGGCCCAATGGTCGAGGTCGGCCTCGATGGTGGCCAACCGTTCGAGCATCGGGTCGTGGAACGCGCCGACGACCGGGTCGGTCCGTCGGGCCCTGACCGTGTCTTCCAACGTGCGATAGACCGCGCGTAGTCGCAGCAGGTAATCGACGTAGCCCTGGTCATTGACCCGTCCGCTGAGCAACTCCGACATGAACGACGACTGCTCGGCGGCCTCGTGCTCGCTTCGTGAGTCCTCGCGCATGGCGACGGACAGCGATCGGACGGTCTCGGGGGCAATGGCGCTCGGCATACTCTGACTCCAGGTGTTTTAACGACAGGTTGTCAACATCATGCCGACAATCTGTCAGGAAACCTAGCACCGGGTCGCGTGCCGTGGGGATCTACGTTTTTGCGGACAGTCCGCGCAGGACAAACTGCTCGATGGCTGCCACCGGAAGATGGCGTGGCGCCAGGCACGCATGGATCAGCGACATCGTGGCGGCCTCGTCGTCGACGTTGAACTGCCCGTCGGCCACACCCTGCGCGAGGATCTCGCGCAGCACGTTCTCCACCGCCACCACGTGATCGCGGATGGCCAGCATGGTCTCGTTCGACAAGGCGCCATAGAGCTGCATGCCCATGCCCATGTGGAATTCCTGCCCGGCTTCGAGCTGGTGCCGGATGTAAACCCTCAGTCGCCCAACGGGATCGTCCACCTCGGACAGGGCGTCGCGCAGCCCGTCGAGGTAGCGACTCGTCTCATGGGACGCGAATGCGATCACCACCGACTCTTTGTCCGGGAAGTGGTGATAGATCGCGGTCCGCCCGATGCCGGCCTCGGCCGCGAGCTTGGCCATCGTGATCGCGTCGAAGCTGTGCTCGGTCATCAGGGCGGCGAATGCCTCGAAGATGCGCTGCTGGATCTGCTCGCGGTGTTCTTCGACCGATGAGGCGCTGATCCTGGGCACGCTCGAGTCTAACGCCCGCCCTGCCTGCGAATTCTGTTAGTCCAGCCTTAGCCGGCAGGTGGAGAACCCGCCGTCCACTACAGTCTCGATACCCAACTGACTGAAGGGCGGTACTTCGTGGTGCGAGCCTTGCGGGACTTACCCATCCCGGCGCGCGTGACGTCCGCGGCACGCACCCTGCATCCGGTCGGATTGGCCGTCGCGCTGCTGTTCTTCGCCTGGTCGATGAGCCCGTCTCTGTTACCGCGCGCGTGGTATCTGCAGGGGGTCGCAACGGGTATCAGTGTCGGGATCGGATACGGGCTGGGGTGCGCGACGGCGTGGGTCGTGCGGCGTTGCGGCCTCCGTCCGCAATGGTCCTCGCGCACCCGGCGGATCGGGTGGTGGACGCTGGCCGGTGCTGCCGCCGTGGTTGTCCCGACGTTCCTGATGCTCGGGTCATGGTGGCAGCAGATCCTGCGCGACCTGATCGGCATGCCACGTGCCGAGCGGTCCTTCTACCTCCTGGTCTTCTTGATCGCGGTGGCCATCGCATTGGCGCTTGTCGCAATCGGGCGTGGATTACGCTGGGCCACCGCTCGTTTGACCGATATCGGCGGCCGGGTCGTGCCCGGCCCGGTGGCGCGGCTGGCCGCGGTGGTGATCGTGGTGGCCCTTGTGGTGATGGGGCTCGATGGTGCCTTGCACCGCGGCCTGCTGAGCATGGCCGAACGTTCGGCGAAGGTGGCCGACAAGAGCACGGCCGAGGGCGTGACCCAGCCGAGCGCACCCGAACGCTCCGGTTCGTCGGCGTCGGCGCAGGCGTGGGACACCCTCGGCGCCGAAGGTCGGAGTTTCGTGGCCGGTGGCCCGAGCGCCGAACAGATCTCGAAGATCACCGGCGCCGCGGCGCTCACCCCGATCCGGGTGTACGCCGGACGCACCTCCGCCGACAGTATCGAAGGCATCGCCGAGCAGGTGGTCGCCGAGCTGCGTCGCACCCACGCCTTCGAGCGCAAGGTGCTGGCCGTGGTGACCACCACCGGGCGGGGTTGGGTGAACCCGAACGTGGCGGCCGCCCTCGAATACGTCAACGGCGGGAACACTGCGATCGCATCGATGCAGTATTCGTTCCTGCCCAGCGCACTGTCCTTCATCGCCGACCGGGAGACTCCGCCATTGGCGGGGCAGGCATTGTTCGAAGCGGTGCACCGGGTTTGGGCAGAATTGCCGGAGGCCACGCGACCGAAGCTGGTGGTGTTCGGGGAGAGCCTGGGTTCCTTCGGCGGACAGTCGGCGTTTGCCTCCGGCGCGGATATCGTCGCCCGTACCGACGGCGCGCTGTTGGTCGGAACGCCGAACTTCGCCCAACCCTGGGGGAGGCTCACCGCCAATCGGGATCCCGGCTCGCTGGAACGTCTACCCGTGATCGAGGGAGGGCGCCACATCCGCTTCGCCTCCCGGACCTCCGATTTGAATCTCGCTGGGCCCTGGGGGTTTCCGCGCGTGGTGTTCTGGCAGCATGCCAGCGATCCGATCACGTGGTGGTCGTTCGATCTGCTGCTGCACCGTCCGGACTGGTTGCGGGAACCGCTGGGGCCCGATGTGGACCCGGGGATGCGCTGGCTGCCGTTGGTCACCTTCTGGCAGGTGACGCTCGACATGATCTTCTCCGCCGACGTGCCCTACGGTTACGGGCATGCGTTCGGCCCGGATGCCGCTGACCTGTGGGTCGACATCCTGGCGCCGCGGGGATGGGATCCCGCTTTGACCCAGCGGATCCAGGACGCGATTGCCGCGGGCTGAGCTGCCCGAGTCACCGAATACACGGCGGCCTTCGCATAGGCTGCGCGTTTGTGGGCGGACTGTTCGGGTGGGTCATCGGTGTGCTGTTGTTGTTCGGGCCGGTCTTGCTCGCGATCGGTGCCGTCGCGTGGCGCAACGAAGTGCTCGCCAAGCGGATCGGTGCGCATCAGGCTGAGCTCAAGTTCCTCTTGGGACAGGCTATGGAGGAGGCGGCGCGCGGACGCGCACTGGGTGCGGAGAAATCCTTCGTCGCGTGGCGCGTCGAATGGGCCCGAGACGGTGTCATGCGAGTGGAGAACACTGGGAGTGACAAGGCTCGCTCGGTCACCGCCAAGGCGTGGAACGCGTCTGGATCGGCCGAAAAGACCGTGAGTTCGGTCGAACCGGGCGCCTCGGTAAACCTGGGTGTTGTGCTGGCCGCCGCGGACGACACCGAGGTCGAGCTCACCTGGCGCACAGAGTTGGGCCGCTGGACGACCGAACGGTACGTGGCCAAACGCTGATCGGCTCAATCGCACCTTCGAGCGGATGACGGGATTCGAACCCGCGACCCTCACCTTGGCAAGGTGATGCGCTACCAACTGCGCTACATCCGCGCGCCACGAGCGAGATCGTCGCCCGTCGCGAAGCTGAACAGTAGTCGACCGAAGCGCACAGACACAAATCCATCGTTCTGATTTGCATTGTGGGGCAACATATACGGCGAGGCGGTCAGCTCGTAGGATTCCTGGATGCCGCTCAACGTCGATGAGACGTTCTCCGTGTTCAGGATCATTCGACCGCTGGGGTCGGGCGCGACGGGGGAGGTCTACCTCGCTCAGCATCCCCGGCGTCGTGGCCGAGATGCGCTGACGGTGCTGCCCGACGATTGGTCCACTGAGCCCGAGTACCGGGAGCGGTTTTGCCGTGAAGCTGATTTGGCTGCCACGTTGTGGCATCCCAGCATTGCCAGGGTCCATGGTCGCGGGGAACGCGACGGTCGGCTCTGGATGTCGACGGACTTCGTCGAGGGCACGGATCTCGCTGGTCTCCTGGAACAGCGGTACCCCAACGGACTACCGCGCGAACAGGTTTTCCGCATCATCATCGCGGTTGCCGGTGCGCTCGACTACGCACACAAGCACGGTTCGCTACATCGCGACGTCAGACCGGCCAACATCATCCTCACCGACGTCGGCGGTGATGCGGAGCCGCACGCCGTTCTGGTCGACCTGGGTATCGCCCGCAACATCGGCGCCGTGGACAGGCCCGGCTATGGCGCACCCGAACAACTGATGGGGGAGGACGTCGACGGCCGCGCAGACCAGTACGCCCTGGCCTGCACCGCCTACCACCTCTTGACCGGGATGCAGCTGTTCGCGCACGCCAATCCCGCTGTCGTGGTCAGTCGTCACGTCAACTCCAAACCGCCGGCGTTGGCCGAAATGCGGCCCGAGCTGGCCGACCTCGACCCGGTGCTGGCGAAAGCCCTCGCCAAGAACCCGGCAGACCGATTCATCAGCTGCGGTACTTTCGCGCACGCCCTGGCCGATGAAACCCCGTTACCCGCGCTGACTTTGGCGCAGGCACCGGCCGCGCCGGTGCACACGACCGGGTTTCGGTTACCCGACAAGCCAGGTTGGGTGCCCATAGCGGCGACCGCCGCCGTCTGCGTCATTGCCGGCGTCGGCATGTGGCAGCTGTGGCCATCCGCTGACGCCGCAGCGGGTGAGCAGCCGAGTCCACCGCCGAGCACAGCCGTTGCGAGCGCCACCAACGCCGCGGCCATCCCAGCGCCCAGCGGCCCGACCTTCGACGGCCTCTACCGCCTCGACTACGACAACCCCCACGCCACCCTCAACGGCAACCCCTGGCCCGCGGCCGGCAACCAAATCGCAAGCTACTGGTGGGCATTCCGATCGACCTGTAAGCCCTCGGGATGTGTTTCGACGTCTACGCGCATGGACAGCATCAACCATGCCGTGCCCTACCTCGAGGGTGGCGGCATGACGGCCGTGTTCCGCTTCCTCAACAATGCTTGGCAGGGTGATCCCGGGAAAGGCTCACTTCCGTGCGAGGCGCCGAACGCCGGGCAAGCACAGGCAACGGACACGGCATTGGCTTTGACGCCGCAGCCGGACGGCGGGCTGGCCGGCGCTCAAACCACCACCATCCAATCCAACGAGTGCGGGCTGCAAGGTGCGGTGATCACCGTGCCAGTTCTCGCCACGCGGCTCGAAGACGTCCCACCGGGTAACCCGGTCGCCGACCCTGCCGCGGTCGCTGAGCCGCTGACACCCGCTCCGCAATTGCCCCCGCCGGTACCGGTTGGCCCGCCGCCACTCGCGCCGCCTCCGCCACCGGTGTCGCCCGCCCCTCCAGTGGCGCCACCGCCGGCGATCGGCGCCATCATCCCCAACCCCGTTCCGCCCGCCGCTCCGCCCCTCCCACCGGCATAGTTGCCGACTCCGGTCGGCAACCGTATCTCAGCAGCTTCATTGAGAAGTGCCGCCCGGTAGCCACTTGCGCGACCTTCGACATCTGGACGGCGCAATGGCCGCGCAGACGCGAGACCGCGATCTTTCGTGCTCGTGCTCGTGATCGTCTTCCTGCGATGCGACTGTCACGTCATCAGCGCCGAGCGTCGAGGTGGGTTCGCGAGACGTGGAGTCTTTGTCGGTGATATGCGTCCACGCCCACCACGCTCCGAGGGCGGCGATGAGGGGAATGGAGACGAACCAGAACGACAACATGAATACCGGAGCCAGGTCCCACATCAGAAGGCCGACGTATTTGTTCGAGGACTGCGTCTCGACACCGCTACCGGGTGAGAGCGCCACGGCATAAACAACGATCACGGTCGCTACATAGATCACGAATGCTGTCCCGACAGTTGACCAGAACCATCGCCACGCTGACGGCTTATTGAATCGCATCGTCTTGTACCTACAGTGGGGATACCGCTCCGAAACGCATCGGTGTGCACCCGCCAGTCCTAGGGCGCGCGGTTGCGGCTTGTCGGCGGCGATTAGTCGATAGCTTCACATTCAGGCCCCGGGAGTGGGCTACTGCTCGGGATTGTCTTCTGGCAAGGTGACTTTCGGGTCAACGGGCAGTGCGACTTCGTCGACGCCTACGTGGGTATAGGCGACCAGGGCTGTGATGCCGGCGACGAGTGGAACGCTCAGCGGCCAGGCGATGACGAGGTACATCGGTCCCCATAGCGTCAGACTAAGCAGCGCCAGGCGCACATATTCACCGCCCGATACCGGTTCGCCCTCGTGGTTGACAATAAACCCGATGCAGACCGCGATACCAGTCAGTACGCAGCTCGCTAGCACCACAGCCACCAGTGACCGAAAAACGCGCCGCTTGGTCGGCTTGGAGAATGTGATCATCGTCCCTCACTTACATTGGGAATCAGGCCTTCTGAGGGATCAGTGAGCTTCGTGGTGTGCTGGTTGAACGGGTCCGGCGCGAACGGAATCGCGTTCTCTAGCTGCCACCGCCAGTCCGGGATATCGGGGCGCACGGGCGGGAGTGTGGCGTCGCCGATCCAGTGATGGCGCATCAGGCTGGTTGCCGGGCCAAGGTCACTGCCCGAGTTCGCTGGAGTCCATTGCAGCACCTCTGGCGGTATCCCTTCGCGATACTGGTACGTCTCCATGCTCGGGTAGATCGTTGTGTTACCGCCCAGGTTGACTGTGCCATTGTCTTGCGGGTCCAGAGTGATCCGACCGTTGACCGTCAAATCTAGCGCCACGCCTCCGGAAAATTCGTAGGCATCCCAGGTGTTGTAGTCGATCGTCATTCGTCCGTCAGGGGCTTCGACCACGTGGATCTGTGGTGGTGCGGTGTCGGCGCCGCCGCGTGCCCCGTCGACAGTGGTGGTGGGATTCTGCCGGATGGCGACAACACCGTTCTCGTAATCCACGAAAAGTGATACACGAGAGTGTTCGGGATCGATGGTGGCACTTGGGCCACGATTGTCCCCGAAATTCTTCGGAAGCAGCCTCAAGTCGACTAGGTCCTGCAAGTCCTTTGGCATATTTTGTACCTCGGCCGCGGGGATGAACCAGTTGCTGCGGACCACGCCTTTGCCCGGCTGTGGGGTGAATCGGCCCGCGACGATCTCGGCAGGTTTTCCATGGTTCTTCGGGTTGTAGCTGTGGGGGTCCAGGCCGGCGGCCATCCGCCAATCGTTGGCAGTGACCGGATCGCGACCGTAGATTTTCTTGAACGCTTCGATCTGATAGCGCGACCGCTCGTCGTTCTGGTTGATCGGGATGGTGGGCGGATTGCCCGGTTCATCGGTGCCGTCGAGCAGGTTGAGGCCGTGCGCCAGTTCGCGGTCGATCATTTCGGCAGAGGCTAAAAGCTGCTTGAGCGTCGTGGTGATGTAGTCGAGGTCGTCCTGGTTGACGTCATCAGTCAGCGGCGTCACCGTTCCGGTTTCGAGGTTGATATCGAACTTGCCGCGCGCCATTTCCTGCACGTTCTGCAGGAACGATTTGAGGCCGTCGATCTCATCGGCGGCCTTGGAGATGACCTTCGATGCCTCCTGGCGGGCAGCGACGTGGTTCGACAGATAGGTGCCGAGTTTGTCGAGGCTGTCGTTTGCAGCGTCTGCGGCCTGGCCGCTCCAGGTGCCGAGGATCGGGAGACCCCGGAGACCGTCCTTGACTCCGTCCATCGAACTGGAGCTGGTGTCTAGCGCTGTCGACACTTCCCGGACCTGTCCCGCATTCCACCGTTCGACGTCGGCGAGCGTCAGAGACATCAGAGGTTCTGGCGGATGCGGAGCAAGTCGACCGCTGCGTCCTGGTCGATGGTCTCGTACTTGTTGCCGATATGGCGGAACGCGTCACGATGATGGGTCAGTTCGCTGCTGATGTGATCGGCGACGGTCTGAAGATGGCTCAATTTGCCCTTGAGCACGTCACCCGATGATCCGACCCATCCCGAGCCGGCAGCTGCGATGTCGGCGTTTGCCGACTGCTGCGCCTGGGCGTGGTCGGCCTCGTGCATATCGAGGTGATCAGCGGACATGAACAGGTGCGTCGGATCGACTTTCAGCGACTGCGACATTGCTTCCCCCTCAGTAAGCAGTGTTAGCTAAGTGCTTAGGCTACCTGGCTGCGGGTACCACGCTTCCCGCGGATTCCCGATCAAACGCAAAAGACGCCCCAGAGGGCTCAAGCCGACGGATAGTCACGCACCGCAGACGGTTCGCGCAGGAGTGACTGTGAAGTTTCACGAACGAGCCGAAGCCACGGCAGCTTAGTGATTCAGGGGTTACGTACTCCTGCACGACGGAACCCGATGGCATCCTGGTCGTGACCGCGAAGATCCACGCTGGCGAATGGCGCGAGCGGTACAGCCCGACCGCACGGGAGTGGTACGAAGTGTTCACACCGAGTGCTGACGCCGAGCACTCCAGGCCCTGGCTGGCGTTCGGTCTCCACTCCTTTAGTCCGCCAAGGGACTAGCACCGCCGCGTGTCCCGGATGCGTGTGAGAAACGTGCGGTGCGTTGATGTTCGGCCGGGGAGAATTAGGGTCGGTTCACTTCGGTTCGCGATCTCGCTACGCGCTCGCCGCATCATCGCGACCGTTCGGTGGATGATCCCGGGTTGATTCCGCATCGTGCTCTGAAAGCTGTCGAGCAACCCACGTTCGATACCGAGCGACCTCTTCATCGAACTCCGTGTGGCGCTGGTTGAGCGGGCTTGAAGGCCCTGGCAATCCGGCTAGCTCACGCAGTATTGGCTGGAAGTCCGGGACGAGTCCCTTGTGGCAGGTGCCGCAGAGAGTAACGAGATTTTCTTCTGCTGTCGGACCGTCCATTCGCCGTGGAATGAGGTGATGGACATGCAATTCCAGATCGATGTGATCCTTTGCCCTGCGGCCGCATATCACGCACCGGTAGTTGTCGCGTTTGAGCACCCGCATGCGCAGGGTGCGGTTGGGGGCACGACGCTCGATCGCTTGGTCCGAGAAATGATCAGTCCCAAGGAAGCCAAATCCACCGACCTCTACGGCACCGTCGTGCATGCACTCGTAGGGACCGATCACGTCTGGCAGGTGAGCCTCGGCGTATCCCTTTTCGACCAGTGCGTGTCCGCCCTGTCGGAGGAAGAGGGCAAAGGCTAGATCGTCATGTATGACGATCCAGTCCTGCTTCTGGTCCGTCCATAACCATATGAACCAGCTTGCATCGACGAGGCTGGCTTCCCGAATTTCCCAGCGAGGGTTTCGCTTGGACCAACCGACAAAGTGCGTGTGTTTTCCCCAGAAGGGGTTTCCCCGACGATCCGCTCCCAGCCTGAGAGCAAAGTACTTCTCGTCAGGACGATTGGTTTTCAGATCTCGAACCCACACAACATCATCAGCTTCTCCAAGCGACCCGTCCTTCATATGGGCCAGTGTTCCACTGAGCGCCGACACAGTTGATCAGCTACGTGCACTGCTGCTGCTAATTCGACACGCAGAAACCGACCAAAGCGGAGCTACTTCGACTGAGGTAGTTCGACAAACTGGGGTTGCGGAAGTACTGCATCTGATCGCCCCCTTCCGTTGTTCTCCAAATACCTCAGGTTTGTCCCTCGGAGAATGCAGGTCAGCTGCCGCGTTCCGCGATTCAGGTTGTCGACGCACTGCCCGGGAAAGCGAAGTCGCTTAGGTCCGGTTTTCGGTTGGGTTGGATCGCGTAGCGGAACTCGACGATATCCTCGCGATTGAGGGGTCCCTGGCGCTGGTAGAGCTTGTCGATGTAGACGAGCGCCCAGAACCCTTTGTGGTTGTGAAGCACAAAGGCATCTCCGACGTTGGCGTAGACGACCCGGTTACTGGTCTCGAACTGAGACACGTCCGCCAGCAGTTCGGTATGTTCCCGCATTTTGTTGAAGGCGGCTACGTGGGCGATGTCGGCAGGATCGCGATATATGCGGAGACCGCTGAGGCCGAGCCAGTCGATGTCCAGGGTGAATTGCGAATCGCCTGACCCGATCTTGTAGTGCCCGCTGTTTTGTGAACACACAAATTCGACGTCGCCGTGAAACGCAGGGTTGTGCCAGCGGCTCGGCGAGTTCCTGATGGCAAGCGTCGCTTCGACGGAGGTGCGTCCCTCAAATGGATTGGTACCGAGTGGCGGTACGGCGTCGACGGGCACACCGTGGATATTGCGCAGGAGGCGTTCGTACGCGGACTCCTCGATGCTGTCGTTGCGGAAGTCTTCCCAGAGCTGGCCGCTGAGGAATGCTGGCAGTTCGGCCTGTGGGTTGTTTCTGAGTATGGGGATGATCGCGTTGGACGCGTTGGTACCCATTTGGCTGTACAACCGGGATGAGAGCATTTGCGCCTCGACGCCGGCGCCGCCGCTGCGGTCGTCACATTTGCGGGTGTAGTTTTCGGATACCACGGCGATTACGCGGTAGTCGTCGCTGGCAGCGCGTTCCATGAAGAGCGAAAGGTTGCCGCCCAGGGTGACGTCCCATCTGTCGAGGCAGACGTCAACCCCGTTCCCGCGCAGTCTGGTGGCGAGCTTCAAAACCCAGTCCGCATGCTCCTCGTCGTCGTGCGAATAGGACATGAACACGCGAGGCGCAACGGAGGTCACGCAGCCTATTCTGCGGCATAGCCGTCGGGCGCTTGAGAGATCCCCCGAGGTCTCGTCATGACCCCATGCACGCGAATTCGCGTGCATGGGCGACCTGCACATTCTCTATGAGGTACGTGTCCAGAGTTGCGTCCATCATGAACGTGACCTGGCGTAACGTGTCGGTGCCTTCCGATACCGTGCTGCGGCATGACTGACAACGACGTCCTGAATGCCGAATACCGCGCGTTCGTGCGACAACTCCATGAGCAGACCATCGCGATTGTTGCCGAGGCCGATCGCTATTGGAACCGGGAGCTGTTTCGCGAGGTAGCCATGTTCACGGCTGGTGTATTCGACCGCGAATACGACGAAGCCCAGCAGAAAGAGGTCTGGGACCGTGCCATGGAGCTCCAGGACCGATTGCAGAACGACATCCAGCCGAAGCTAAACATCCTGGCGTTTGGGCATCCCGATCCTGATGTGCGGCGTGCGGCCGACATCTTCAGCCGGCGGCTGCAGGGAGTGGTTTTCTATCACGACGTCATCCATGCGCGACGTCGTGAGGGTGAACATGCGACGACAGCAATCCAGTTGGCGCACCGGGGATTGACAGAACTTCGGCGGGCTGCCTATCACGCACCGTTCCAAGTTGAACGTCCTCAACCTGAGTACGACGGGAATTCGGTGCACGAGCCGATGGCGAGTCAGCTGACTGACGTTCCGCCCGAGGAGTGGTGAACCGGGGCAGTTGCAGGGCGCATTTACCTCCCGGCCCTGAGCTGGGACAATGAAGTGACTCCGACCGAAGGGCGGGTGTGATGCGGTACTTCACCGATGGCGCCGGCCACATTGCCCGGGTGCATACCGATGCGCCCTTCGGGCCGGAATTCTCAGAGGCGAAGGCTGCAGACCTACAACGCCAAGCGTGACCGCTGGGTCGACGCACCTGGGCTGACCACAGAGCTGCGATTCACCGGCATCTAGGATCCGTCGGAATGATGTTCAAAGGTGCAGGTCAGGGGGGCAGGGTTACGCTTTCGTGCGTGAAGTACTGGATGGAGCAGTTTGGGCAAGGTGCCTTGCTGATTCGTGCTGCCTCCGACCCGCTGGAGAACTTTGACCTCGTTCCGCAGATCTGGGACTGGGATCGGCGGCAGTGGGTCGATGACGACGATGTCGTGGACGAGATGCAGTGGGATCCGAACATCCGGTCGGTGTCGGAGGATCAGGTCCTGGCCGTGCTCGGGGAACGCGTACGGTGATCGACGACGAGTTGTCTCCGCGGTCGGTGCCTCTCACTTATGAGGGGCTGGTAGCCCGCAAGCGGGATGCGGAGCGGTTGCTGGGCGTCAAGCTGCCGGTGTCGAACTACGAGCAGCGACTACGGGACTCAGCCCAGTAGGTGGCCGAAGCCTTGGTCTCGTAGCGAGTACTCCGTCATCGGCGCTGGCGGATGGGTGGCGAGCCAGTCACAGATGCCGGTCTCCTGGTCGGCTGCACTGGCGTCATCCAGGTGAAGGTGCCTCAGGATCGCACGTACGGGTCGAGAGTGGACCAGCGATGAAGGCCTACCCTGGCGCGCGTGCCGCAGGAGAACACTCGTCGGGATGAGTATGCGTCGCCGTGCTCGCTATGACCGGGTGTCGGACCTCGCCGATAGCCTTTGCGATCGAATAGCGTTGCGGCGATCTGCAACAACACGGTTGGCGATCCTGACGTGATCACCAATCGCAGTGACCTAGGGTGAACGCAACGGACTTCGAGGTGATGCATGGCTGACCGATCGGCGATCGAATGGACCGAAGCCACCTGGAACCCCGTCACCGGCTGTGACCGCGTTTCCGCGGGCTGCGACCACTGTTACGCCATGACGTTGGCAAAACGGTTGAAGGCCATGGGATCCGCAAAGTATCAGAATGACGGTGACCCGCGCACGTCGGGACCGGGCTTCGGCGTCACCGTCCATCCGCAAGCACTCGATGAGCCGCGCCGCTGGCGCCAACCGCGCGTTGTATTCGTGAACTCGATGTCGGACCTGTTCCACGCGCGCGTGCCGATCGGCTTTATCCGGGACGTTTTCGACGTGTGCCGCGACACGCCTCAGCACACCTATCAGGTGCTGACCAAGCGCAGCTTGCGGCTGCGCCGACTCGGCGAAAGTCTCGACTGGCCAAGCAATCTGTGGATGGGCGTGTCGGTCGAAAACTCGGATGCGTTGCCGCGCGTCGACCATCTTCGCGACGTTCCCGCGGCCGTCCGATTCTTGTCGTGTGAGCCACTGATAGGACCTCTCGACGGACTCAACCTCGACGGGATTCACTGGGTAATCGCCGGGGGCGAGTCCGGCGTGAATCATCGCCCGCTCGATGGCGAATGGGTACGCGGCATCCGGGACGACTGCCGAGACGCAGGAGTCGCGTTCTTCTTCAAGCAGTGGGGCGGGCGGACTCCAAAGGCTGAAGGCCGGGAACTAGACGGACGGTTGTGGGACGAGATGCCATTACGCGCCGCTATCTGAGCGGCGGGAACGTGATCTTGACGCGATCGGGGAAGGTTCCCGCCCGCGATTGACCCTCGCACGAGATTCTTCCGGCCGCTTGGAGCGGTATTAGGCCATGTCTGCGCATCATGCTTGGTGGATAGTCGGTACTGACGAGGACAAAGTTCTTGATATCGGGTGCGCTGACGGTGGTCCCTGCAAACCTGCGCATGATCAGGTCTTGCAGATTCTGCGCGTGAAACGTGCTCGGGTCGAACAACGTATCTAAATCGGCAGTGAGGTCGGAGAACATTCGGCCGTTGTCGGCATCGACCTTCCACATGGCTTCCTTCATGAGTTCCAGACCCCTCACATGACGGGTGCCGTAAAAGAGGAAGTAGCTGGTTCGGTTCTTGGCGTTGACCATTTCGAAGTCCAACACGTACGGGAAGTTGCAGACATCACGGATCTGTCGCGCGTAGAGGTCGCGCAGGAACTCCTTTCGTCCCGATCCGAGTGGGGCTTGCTCGAATTCGGTCGTACCAAAAAGTTCGGTTAAAGAGTGACGGGTGCCCTCGAAGGTCGTCCAGCGCTGAATTGCGTTGTAAGAGAACAGAACAAACAACTCACAACCAGGGTCTTGGAGAAGGTCGCGCAACGTCGCGAGAGGCAGACCAGTCCATCCGAACGGGTCAACAAAGGCAAAGATCGGAGCCAGTCGGCGTCCGGCCTCTTTGGACATCGTGATCAGATGCTGAGCGGTGTCGTCGAAACTGCCGCATGACACGTTGGGCTCTGCAATGTGCGCAGGCCACTTGCCGCCGCGAGAGTCTTTCTCGACGGCCAAAACTCGGGTGAGCTGGTCCGTGCGTGCTTCATTGTCATCGTTGAACAGAAAAAGGAACTGCTTGCCGGACATGTTCTTGCCGTAAGTGTGATCGAGCAGCGTCCTGAGCGCGATGAGGGGGGACCCCGGCTCCCCGTCTTCGTAGGTGCCTGGGCCACAATAGCCGTCAAGGTAGATGACTTTTTGGTGGTAGCTGGTCATGATCGGAAACCAGCCGCCGAGGTAGCGCCGGAGCAACTCATGCTTCGCGAGGGTGTGCGGTTCCGCTGCCCACACCGTGTCGTAGTTATCGCCCGCCACCAACCAACCCCCGACTCCTCGAATGTCCGCTGCGATCGTAATTGGCGACGTCGACGAGGTCGCGCATCACGCGCCCAGAACCGGGCAAATCGCTTTAGTACACAGTCTTGAGATGTCGGATTCGAAGTATCCTAATTCGGTGCTCGGAGAGTGCCTATGACACCCGAAGTCTGGAAGCCGGTGGTTGTCGGCTGGGACAGTCTCTACGAAGTGTCTTCGCATGGGCGGCTTCGGTCGTTAGACCGAGTGGTCTCAGGACGAGCAGGTTCTCAAAACATTCGCCGAGGGAAGATCCTGAAGCCCAAGCGGCACCGCACCGGGCACGAATCGTATGGACTATCGAGGGAAGGTAATTCGACCTTCCGGTTTATTCACGCACTGGTGCTGGAAGCGTTTGTAGAGCCACGCCCCGCTGGCTTCTTGGGTTGCCATAACGATGGCGACCCGTCCAACAACCGGATTGAGAACCTGCGCTGGGACACTCCACAGAGTAATTCGTTGGACGCTGTCAAGCATGGGACGCAGCGATCTCAGAAAGGCCCGCGCGAATTTGAGTACGAGTACGAGAGCATTGCGGGCGAGGAGTGGCGCCCGGTCGTAGGCTACGAGAGCCTATACGAGGTGTCCTCCCACGGCCGCGTGAGGATCCTGGGCCGAATTGTCAACGGCAGGGGCGGTTCACGTTATTTTCGCCGCGGTCATCTCAAGAGCCTTGCCATCAGTTCGTATGGATACCAGACAGTCCATTTGGCAAAGGACGGCCAGAAGGCATCGCCGCCCGTCCACACCATCGTGCTGGAAGCGTTTGTCGGTCCGCGCCCTGACGGAATGGTGGGTTGCCATAACGATGGCGACCCGTCCAACAATCGGTTCGACAACCTCCGTTGGGACACTCCGGAAAACAACGCTCGCGACACCGTAGTGCATGGCACTCATCCGATGTCCAGTAAGACCCATTGCAAGCACGGCCATGAGTTCACCGTCGAGAACGTGATGATTAATCGCAACGGCCACCGTGCATGCCGTGCATGTTCCGCCGCAGCGGTGCTCCGCCGCCGACCGCTATCCCCCCGCGGCCACATGAGGGATAGAACTCACTGTCCGCGCGGGCATGAGTACACGCCGGACAACACGATAATCGACGTGTCTGGATCAAAGCGGTCACGTTCGTGCAGGACATGCCGGAATGACCGCAAACGTCAAAAGACTGCCGTAAGCCGTCAAGCTATCACTCCCCGGCCGTGCGAACAGTGCGGGAAATTGATGGAAGCAAAGCGTTCCGACGCTCGCACCTGCAGCCACGCCTGCCGCGCGGCCGCCCGTCGCGAGCGCCTCGCGTCAGGCAAATGAAAGCGATCTTTGACGGGTCGAGGACACGGCCGATGCGATGCTTCGCGCCTCGCCGCGGTCTGGAAACCGGAAGTTCTAATCTGGCCCTATGAAGCTTGAGCAGGTGCGGATCCGCGCCGCCTACCACGAGGCAGGGCACGCCGTGGCATCGATGCGGCGCGGCGGATACGTGACATACATCAATCTGACGGACCCGGCGAAGCACTTGCAGGAGACCTCCACTGACGATCAAGCCGCCGACCAGGCGTTCAAAGTCTGGGCAGGTCCCTGGACTCGGGCGCGGTGGGAGGCCAACCCGACGACGCAACGAGTAGTGGAGATCTTCCAGACGCAGAGTTTCTTCGACTGGAAATTCTATGAGAAGCGCTTCGGTAACGATGTCGACGCGTGGGTGGATGCGGCGGAAGATGCTCTTAAGTCGGGGCTACCCATGCCCGCGGACCCGCCATCGGTTACGCCGCCTTGCCCTGGCTGGGCGTCGGAGCTTGAACAAGCCTGGCCCGAAATAGAGGAGCTAGCCAAGAAATTGATTCGCCGCAAACAACGCATCGAGCTGAGCAACGGTCGGATCCTCTCGAAGGACGGCCTGCACAACCAGTGGGCGGACTTCGACCACCCGAAGATCGTCGACGACTCCAGCCTGCCCGCCGTCAGGTGAACCGGGCAAACGCGCCGGGTTGCTAGGGCCACCGCTCATTCGATGGTGCCGGGCGCCGATGCACGGTAAGCCTCTCAAGCACGCGCCCAGCCTCGAAGATGCTCCGGAGTATTGGGCACACACTCTCGGACAAGTCTGCGAAAGCGGCTTTGAACAGGTAAAACTCTGGTGCGCGATACTGGGATTGAACCAGTGACCTCTTCCGTGTCAGGGAAGCGCTCTCCCGCTGAGCTAATCGCGCGGGTTGAAACTCTTTCTTGGAGGTGGAGACGGGAATCGAACCCGTGTGCACGGCTTTGCAGGCCGTTGCCTCACCACTCGGCCACTCCACCACTGGGGTTTTGATGCCACAAATCGCACCTTCGAGCGGATGACGGGATTCGAACCCGCGACCCTCACCTTGGCAAGGTGATGCGCTACCAACTGCGCTACATCCGCGCGCCACGAGCGAGATCGTCGCCCGTCGCGATGCAGAACATTAGTCCACCGATGCGCGCAGACACAAATCCCCATTACGAGCGGGCAACGCGCGGCCAAAGACGGTGTTTCAGAAAAGGTGATAGGCCGTGCGCGAGAGGGTGAATCCGCGACGGGTTTTGGTGTCGAGACATGTGATGCCCGTCCCGGCGCTCTCGCAGCGGAGCGTCCCGGCGGTGACCGAGTCCCGGTACCCCAGTTGGACACCCGCACTCGGCGTGGTGCCGCCGGCGCAGACGAATTGCGCGGGCCGGCCCGGGCTGAGGGTGATCCCGTGGCCGTAGTCGACCGCACAACTGGCCGGTCGCAGTGGTGGGGCCCAGTTACGTTCGGCGATGTCGCAGCGCGCAGTCGTGGCGTCGAGCTGGCACCGCACGTTGCCCGAGGGTGAGCTGAAGCCGGTCGGCCCCGTGACCTGCCGGTTCACCAGGTCTGCGACGCTCTGGATGTTCGGCGTTACGGCCGAGCCTCGATCTGTCATGGGGGCCGGGGTGCTGTGGCAGCCTGAAAATAGTGCACTAGCAGCAAAAACCGCGCCGCCGACGCCTCGCCAGCGGACCCGCAGGTGAACCATGACGGGTGACCATACGCCCACGTCGGCGTGCATATTTGGCAAATCAAACAAGTCAATCGGGCGGATACCGATTCGGGCCGGACCGCGGATGCGTGCTAGTGTTCGACGTCGTTCCCACGGTCTCGTAGCTCAGTGGGAGAGCGTCCGCCTCACACGCGGAAGGTCGCTGGTTCGAACCCAGCCGGGACCACCATTACCTCAGGCGGCTTCGGAGAAATCCGGGGCCGTTTTTTCGTGGCCGAACACACACGCCGGCGTGACGGAGTGTTGTCCGTCCGATTCGGTAGGGTCCTCCGACGTGACTCAGAGCGTGACCGTCGGAACCATCAAATCCGTAACTGCCCGTCTGGCCGAGGAACTCGCCGTGCGCGAAGGGCAGGTCGTCGCCACGGTGGCCCTGCTGGACGAGGGCGCGACAGTGCCGTTCATCGCCCGGTACCGCAAGGAGGTCACCGGCAGCCTCGACGACGGCCAGCTGCGCACCCTGGAGGAGCGCCTGGGTTACCTGCGCGAGCTCGACCAGCGTCGTGAAGCCGTCCTGGCCTCCATCGAGGAGCAGGGCAAGCTCACCGATGAATTGAGGGCTGCGCTCATAATGGCCGACACCAAGGCCCGGGTCGAGGACATCTACCTGCCCTACAAGCCCAAACGGCGCACCAAGGCCCAGATCGCGAAGGAAGCCGGCCTGGAGCCGCTGGCGGAGCGGCTGCTGGCCGATCCGACGCTGGTGCCCGACGAGGTTGCCGGCGAGTTTCTCAACGACGACATCGCCGACGCGTCGGCGGCGCTCGAAGGTGCCCGCCACATCATCATCGAGCGGGCCTCCGAGGACGCCGAGCTGGTCGGCGCGACCCGCGAGAAATTCTGGGCCGATGGCTCACTGCGTACCGGCCCGTGGTCCGAGGAGGCAGCGAAAAGCCCCGCCGCACAGAAATTCCGGGACTACTTCGAGTTCTCCGAGCCGCTGGAGAACATGCCGTCGCACCGGGTGCTCGCCGTGCTGCGCGGCGAGAAGGAACAGGCGCTGTCCCTGAACTTCGACGGCGGCGAGGACGACCTGTACCAGGCGATGATCGCGCAATCGCTCGGCATCGACATGGCCGCAAAGTCCCCGGCCACCCCGTGGTTGACCACCACCGTGCGGCTGGCCTGGCGCGCCAAGCTGATGATCTCGGCTGCTGTGGACGCCCGCATCCGGCTGCGTCAGCGCGCCGAAGAGGAGGCGGTGGCGGTATTCGCCCGCAACCTCAAGGACCTGCTGCTGGCCGCACCGGCCGGCACCCGCGCAACTCTGGGTCTGGACCCGGGATTCCGCACCGGGGTCAAGGTCGCCGTCGTCGACGCCACCGGCAAGGTCGTGGACACGTGCGCGATCTTCCCGCACCAGCCGCAGAAGCAGTGGGACCAGTCGAAAGCCGTCCTGGCGGCCCTGATCGCCCGGCACAACGTCGATCTGATCGCCGTCGGCAACGGAACCGCCTCACGCGAGACTGATGCCCTGGCCAGTGAGCTGATCGCCGACATCCGGTCGGCCGGGGCGAAAGCGCCGGTGACGGCCATGGTCAGCGAGGCCGGTGCCTCGGTGTACTCGGCGTCGGAATATGCGGCTCGGGAGATGCCCAACCTCGACGTGACGCTGCGCGGCGCGGTCTCGATCGCCCGTCGCCTGCAGGACCCGCTGGCCGAGCTGGTCAAGATCGACCCGAAGTCGATCGGGGTGGGGCAGTACCAGCACGACGTGACGCCGGGCTCGCTGGCGCGCAGCCTCAATGCCGTCGTCGAAGACGCGGTGAACGCGGTGGGTGTGGATCTCAACACCGCTTCGGTGCCGCTGCTGGCCCGGGTGTCCGGGGTTACCGAATCCTTGGCCGAGGCCATCGTGGCGCACCGCGAGAGCGCCGGCGCCTTCCGCAGCCGCAAGGCGCTGCTGGATGTTCCGCGCCTGGGCCCCAAGGCCTTCGAACAGTGCGCGGGCTTCCTGCGGATCCGCGACGGTGAGGACCCGCTGGACGCCTCCGGGGTGCACCCCGAGTCCTACCCCGTGGTGCGACGCATCCTGGATCGCTCAGGCGTGACGCTGGCCGAGCTGATCGGTGACGAGCGCACCTTGCGCGGGCTCAAGCCCGCCGACTTCGCCGATGAACGGTTCGGCGTTCCGACCGTGACCGACATCCTGGCCGAGCTGGAGAAGCCGGGACGCGACCCACGGCCCGCCTTCTCCACGGCCACCTTTGCCGCCGGTGTCGAGAAGGTCGGCGACCTCAAGCCCGGCATGGTGCTGGAGGGCGTGGTGACCAATGTCGCGGCCTTCGGCGCCTTTGTGGACGTGGGTGTACACCAGGACGGTCTCGTGCACGTCTCGGCGATGGCCGACCGGTTCATCTCCGACCCGCACGAGGTGGTGAAGTCCGGACAGGTGGTCAAGGTCAAGGTCGTCGACGTCGACGTGGAGCGACAGCGCATCGGCCTGACCCTGAGGCTCAACGACACTCCGCAGCAGGGCAAGCGGCCCGACCGGGGCGGCCAGGGCGGCCCGAACCGTCGCGACGGTGGCGGCAACCCGGGTGGTGGGGGCAACCAGGGCCGCGGCGGGGACCGGCGAAACCAGAACCGCGGCAACAACTCCGGTCGCCGCGAGTCGAATCAGCCGACGGGCTCGATGGCTGATGCGCTGCGCAACGCAGGTTTCGGAAAGTAGCGGCTACGAGGTTTGCTCCGGGGCCTGATCGGCCTCGGAGTGGTGACGGCGCCAGGACCGGTAGCCGCGGTGGGCTGCGAACGCCCCGGCGATCGCCGTCACGCACCACACCCCGATCGCCGTATAGGCCAGCGGGGCCGAGAGATCGCCGATCGACGCGCCAAGGGCGGTGTAGACGAACGCGCGCGGCACCGAGCCGATGAACGCCCCGGCCGCCATCTGCCACAAGGGCACACCGAACGCGCCGAAGGCGTACGACGCCAGTGCGTCGGATAGTCCGGGCACGAAACGCTGCCCGACCACCGCCCACAGGCCGCCCCGCTGGATCTGGTGGTCCAGTCGGTCGGCCCGTTGCGCCCCGAGCAGGGCCCGGGCACTGTCCCGTCCGGCGCGCCGGCCGATCAGGCTGGCCACCACGGCCGTGCCCACCGTCGCGCCCAAGGTCACGAAGGTGCCCAGCACCGGCCCGAACAGCACACCGCTGCCCGCGGCCAGGATCGGACCGGGCACGAACAGCGCGCCGAGGCAGGCCGACACCACGACATAGGCCAGCGGCGCGGCGGGTCCTGTCGAGGCGACGAGGGCCCGGATGTCGTCGACATCGATGACGCGGGCGATGGCCACCAGATAGAACAGGCCGAAGAGAAACACCGCGAAGGCGAGGAGCCGCAGTATGTGCGGTCGCCGGTTGATGGCGGGGGGATTGTCGTCGTCAGTCATCGCGCACACGATTGTTCCGCATCGTGCGTCACCCCGACGCCGCGTCGATCACCCCGTCGAGAATCTCGCGTGACGTCGACAAGTCCCGGATCGCCTGCTCGAGCCGGTGGCGTTCGGCGGAAAGCTCGCTGAGCAGGCGGGGTGTGGCCTGCGGGGCAGGTCCGCCGTCGGCATCGCGCATACAGGGCAGCAGCGACGAGATGGTGCGGCTGTGCAGCCCGGCGGCAAAGAGCTCCTGGATGCGGATCACCCGGTCGACGGCCTTCTCCGGATACTCGCGTTGCCCGCCCGGGGTGCGGTCGGACACCAACAGGCCCTGCTCTTCGTAATAGCGCAGCGACCGTTGGCTGACCCCGGTGCGGCGTGCGAGTTCGCCTATACGCATATGCCAGTTATACCGACGCGACTTGACCCTGACATCGGTGTCAGCTCGTACCGTTCGTCATGACCACGTTGCAACCGCCTTTCACCTACAGCCCGATCATCGAACGTGCACCCATCAGCTGGCCCGGCGGCGCACGCGTCGCGGTCTACATCGGACTCAACGTCGAACACTTCCTCGCCGACCGGCCCTCGACGAGTATCTGGCCCGGTACCGCGGAGCTGACCCCCGATGCGCTCAATTACGGCTGGCGGGATTACGGGGCCCGGGTGGGGATCTGGCGCACGATCGACGCCTTCGACAGGCACGGCATCCGTCCCAGCGTGCTGCTGAATTCGGCTGTCATCGAGCATCATCCGCAGATCGTGGCCGCCGGCGTGGAACGGAACTGGACGTGGCTGGCGCACGGGCAGACCAACTCGATTCTGCACACCGGGCTGGCCGTCGGCGAGGAGCGTCGGATTCTCGCCACGATCGCCGCCGATATCGCCGATGCGACGGGCAGGCGCCCGCGCGGCTGGATGGGGCCGGGCCTGACCGAAACCGCTCACACTCCGGAATTGTTGGCTGAACTCGGTTTTCACTATGTCCTTGACTGGACCAACGATGACCAGCCCTACCCGCTGACAGTCCCAGGCATGTTCAGCGTGCCGTACTCGGTGGAACTCAACGATCTTCTGATCTTCGGAAAAGGCTTCACCGGGCCAGAGTTCGTGCAAATGGTGATCGATCAGTACGAGCAGCTGCACGCGGACTCTGCTACCAGTGGCCGGGTGATGGCATTGGCGCTGCACCCCTTCGTGATCGGGCAACCCTTCCGGCACAAGTACCTCGAGCAGGTTCTGGAGTACCTAGCCGCGCAACCTGACGCGTGGTTGACGACCAGCGATGAGATCGCGGCAATCCGCCGGAATGATTGCGAACGCGTCGTTCTTCATCCTGTTGACGGCCGCCGGTAACGATACGACCCGCAACGCGATCAGTCATGGCATGGTGGCGCTGAGCCGTTATCCCGACGAACGTGCCACATGGTGGAACGACTTCGACGAGGTATCGCCGACGGCAGTGGAAGAGATCGTGCACGGCGTCAAACACCTGCGCGCCGCGTGGACCTCGGCTGCCTAGAGCGACGCGACTGGAATGTCGTGGAGGCGCGGCGGAATCGTGGCGGCCCCGAGTTTCTTGAGTGCGGCGGCCGCGTCGAGTGAACGCACCGGACGTCCCACCCGGGCATGGTCAGCGGTGACCCGCTGGATCAGCTCGTTGACAGGTGCGCGCAGACCGTGCAGGCGGGCCTGAAACACGATTTCGCCGTTGAACCAGTCGGTTTCGACCTGAGTGTGGCCTCGGGCCACGCTCTGCCAGGTGGAGCTCAAGTAGTCACCGTTGACCCGGCCTTGCAGCAGATCCCCGCGGCGTCGTGCATCCTGTTCGGCGGTGACCAAGGGAATCCCGGCGGCCGTGAGCACATGTTCGGCCTCCGTGTGGGCGCGGGCGACCAATTCGTTGGCGTCGGGTCCCGGACGGTACACCGCGATCACCCCGTTACCGAGATTGGCGATCAGCTTGCGGTGTTTCCACGCCACGATGTCATCGCGCACCAGCGAATGGAATCCGGCCTCGCGCAGCGTGGCCGCGGTCTGTTCGGCCAGCCTGTCCTGGCCGGTGGGGTAGCGGCCGAGATCGAGGATCCCCGCCACCGGATGGCTCTGTTGGATGACCACGCCGGGTTCGAGGTGAGCGGCCGGGAGCATCACCGTGACGCCGTACACGTTGGCGAACATCCGGAGGGCGGCAGCCTCGTTGGTGACACCGTTCTGAGCGATGAACACCGGTGTGTCCGACCGTGCGTGCGCGCTGAGATCGGCTAGAGCCGAGGCAGTTTGGTGGCTCTTGACCGCCAGTATCACCACCGGGTCAGCCGACCAGTCGACCTCGCCGGCGCCTGCCGCGGTCGGCAGTGCCACGGTGTCGGTCCCGGTCTGTGTCACCAGGGTGAGGCCGCGGGAGCGGATTGCGTCGAGGTGTTCGCCGCGGGCGACGGCAGTAACGTCGAACCCGGCCAGCCGCAGTCGGGCGGCAATCACACCGCCGATCGCGCCGACTCCGTACACCACGAACGGTCGGGTGAAAGTTCTCGCCATCGCAGGTCGCCTCGATTCTTCGGTGTTGAGGACACGATCGCGGCGTATCACGATGCGACGCCGAGTGGCTCGGAGGACTGCGTGGGCAGTGCCTCATCTGCGATCGTCCGCAACGTACGCAGGATGAGCGCGAGGTTCGGATCGCGCTGCCTGCCGGCGCGGACGACGGCACTGATGGCGCGACCGCCGAGGGCGAGGTCTCCGACGATCAGACCTTCCAGGTTGCCCGGCACCGACAACCGGGGCACGATGGCCGACGCTACCTCGGTGGCCGCCAGCTCGCAGATGTTCTGCGCGCCGATCAGCCGGTGCTTGACCTGCGGGGTGAAACCGGCGCTCTCGCAGGCATGTACGGCGGCGGTTCCCAGACCGGAATTCTGCGGTCCGGTCACCCAGAACCCTTCGGCCAGGGCGGACAGGCCCTGTTTGCGGATCCTCAGATGTGACTCTGTGGGGGCCAACAGCACCAGCGGTTCGAACAACAACGGCGTGGTGGTCAGGCCGCCTGTCGGGTCTGGGCCGAGGAAGTCGTACTGGCACGTGATCGCGACATCGACCTCGCCCTGGCGCAGCAGCCGCAGCGCGGCAGCGCTCGTATCCTGCTGGACCTGCACGCGAAGATCCGGTGCTTCGCTGCTGAGGCGATGCATCAGGGGAACGGCCAGCGTGGGAATCCCCATGTTGAACGTGGCGATGGCGACCTGCCCGGCCACCCGGTCCCGGGTTTCGGCCACTGCGCTCATGGCCTCGTCGACGGCGACCAGGACGCGACGGACGTGCTCGGCGAGCACCTGACCGCTGCGGGTCAGCCCAAGGGTGCGCCCGTCGCGACGGAACAGTACTGCTCCGGCTTCCTCTTCCAGCACGCGAAGCTGTTGGGAAACTGCAGAACTCGTGATGTTGCGATGCGCGGCCACCGCGGTGACCGATCCGAGGTCGGCCAGATCCGCCAGCAGCATCATCCGACGTAGGTCCAGCAACGCCCACCCCCTGGGAGGTGACGGGGCACGCCGTCGACGCGCGTGAGTTCGGCGCGGAGGCAAGTGGTGAAGTCCGTCGGATTCACGGTCGCCAGAATGACAGAACTGTCGGGCGAGCGCAGCGAAATGATACTCGGTGTTGTGCCAGCACTCCGCTCTGAACAGGGCTTTTCGGCGTGCAGCGTCAGGAATCACCGAAATTGTAATTCTCGTGTCATCCAGGCTTCACGCGAGATTAAGGCGCGCTGAAGGGTTCCGGTAGCAAAAGACTGTTGTTCGTCGCCCTCGGCGCACCGACTCTGGCCACAGCAGTCCGACACCGAGTCAAGACAAGGGAGCCCGCGCATGACCGACATCACCGAAAAACTCAGGGAAAACAGCACTCTCACCGACACCGGTCTGGACGTCGTGCCCGTCGCCGGGTACATCGGCGCCGAGATCCGCGGGGTCGACCTGCGCGGCGAGCTGGAGAGCAGCGTCGTCGAGGAGATCCGCAGTGCGCTGCACACCTACAAGGTGATCTTCTTCCGCGATCAGGAGATCGGGCATGCCGAACAGGTCGCGTTCGCGCGGAAGTTCGGCAAGGTGACCCCGGCCCATCCTCATGAGGAGGAAGCGCCCGACGGGTTCCCTGAGATCCTGCCGATCGACAGCCGGCGCTACGAGCGTCATCTGGGCCGCAAGCGCACCTCGTACGACAGCAGCTGGCATACCGACGTCACCGCACTGGTGAACCCGCCCGCGGCCTCGATTCTGCGCGCACACATCCTGCCGCCCTACGGCGGTGACACCGCGTGGACCAACCTCGTTGCGGCGTATGAGAACCTGCCCAAGGATCTGCGGGACTTTGCCGACAAGCTCGACATCAGGCACCAGTTCAATGCGCGCGCGGTGGCCGGCAGCCAGCGGGACCGGAAGGTGCGTGAGGCGAACTTGGTGACCTATCATCCCGCGGTCCGCGTGCACCCGGTCACGGGGGAGCGCGCACTGTTCGTCAGTCCCGGCTTCACCCGTGGTACCCGCGAGATCCGGGGTTACTCACCGACGCAGAGTGAGGCGATCCTGAAGCTGCTGTGGGATGAGGCGACGCGCACCGAGTACACGGTCCGGTTCCGCTGGGCGCCGGGCAGCATCGCGTTCTGGGACAACCGGGCCACCGCACACCTGGCGATCGCCGATGCCGGCCACCTCGACTACGACCGCGTGCTCTACCGCGTCACCCTCGAAGGAGATGTGCCCCAGGGTGTCGACGGCCGCACGTCCGACTCGGTCTCCGGCGACGCCTTCTACGGTTCCTGATCAAGCACGACCACAACTAGAAAGCAGGCAAGTATGACAGTGACTCAACCGGGGATCGAGCAGCGCCGCCTGGGCACCGGCGGCCCGGACGTCTCGGCAATCGGACTGGGGTTCATGAGTTTTCGGACCTCCGCCGGAGCCGAGGACGAAAAGCAGGCGACGGAACTGGTGGCCGAGGCGATCGATCTGGGCATCACCCTGTTCGACACCGCGGACGTATACGGCCCGGAGTTCAGTGAGATCCTGCTCGGCAAGGCGATCAAGGGCCGCCGCGACGCCCTGACCATCGCCACCAAGTTCGGCAACGCGCTGGACCGCGACACCAACCCCGATGCCCGGGCTCTGGACGGAAGACCCGAATACGTCCGTACCGCGATCGAAGGTTCGCTGCGCCGTCTTGGAGTGGACCACATCGACCTGTACTACCAGCACCGCGTCGATCCCGAGGTGCCGATCGAGGACACCGTGGGTGCGCTCGCAGAGCTGGTCGAGGCCGGAACGGTCCGCCACATCGGCCTGTCCGAACCCGGCCCGCAGACGCTGCGACGCGCCCACGCGGTCCACCCGATCGCCGCGATCCAGAACGAATGGTCGCTGTTCACCAGGGATATCGAGGCCGATACCGTGCCGGTCGCCCGTGAACTGGGTATCGGGATCGTGCCGTACTCGCCGTTGGGACGCGGCTGGCTGACCGGCCGCGTGCGCAGTGCGCAGGATGTCAAGGGGGTGCAGAGCCGACATCCGCGTTTCGGTGCCGACGCGTTCGACCACAACCGGGCCCTGGCCGGCACCGTGACTGAGATCGCGGCTGAGATCGGTGTTCAACCCAGCCAGGTCGCGCTGGCCTGGGTGCTCTCGCGTGGGCAGGATGTGGTGCCGATCCCGGGGACCCGGCACCTCGAGTACCTGCGGGAGAACGTCGGTGCGCTCCCGGTGACACTTGGGGACGAACAGCTGAGCCGGCTGGAGGCCATCGCCGACCAGGTGGCGGGCCACCGGTCGATCAGGCCGGAGCACCTAGGTGTGGAGGCTCCAGTGGCGGTGGTTTCGTGACCGTCATCGCCCGTTACGGCGACATTGACGCGGCGCTGGCGGTGCACAGCGAGACGCTGGCACTGCAACTGGCGCACCGGTCGGTGCGGAAGTTCACCGCCCAGTCGGTGACCGATGAGCAACTTTCGGCGCTGGTCGCCGCCGCCCAGTCGGCGGCGACCAGCTCGAATCTCCAGCCGTGGAGCGTGATCGCCATCCGCGATCCGCAGCGCAAGACCCGGCTGGCTGCACTGGCCAACAATCAGCAGTTCATCAACGAGGCACCGCTGTTCCTGGTTTGGGTGGCTGATCTGGGGCGGGCGCGTCGGTTGGCGCAACGGTCCGGGGTCGCGCTGGATGGTGCGGATTATCTGGAGACCACGATCATCGGATTTGTCGACACCGCACTGGCCGCGCAGAATGCGGTGGTGGCCGCCGAATCATTGGGGCTGGGCACGGTTTTCGTCGGAGCCATCCGCAACCACCCCGAAGAGGTGGCAGCCGAGCTAGGACTGCCGCCACACGCCGTCGCGACGTTCGGCCTCGCTGTCGGCACCCCGGACCCGACGGAAAACGCCGGAATCAAACCGCGGTTGCCCCGGGATGCGGTGCTGCACCGCGAGCAGTATGACGCGCAGGCGGCGGATTCGCATCTGCCTGCCTATGACGATCGCCTGGCGGTGTACAACAATCGCTACGGTCTGTCGGGCAGCTGGAGTGAGCGGGTGCTGAGCCGGTTGGCGGGCCCGCATTCGTTGTCCGGGCGACACCGGCTGCGTGAGCAACTGGACCGCCTGGGCCTGCCTTCGCGCTGAGGGTTTGTCACGCCAGCGTGGCTCTCGGCCGCGGGAGCCACGCTGGCGTGACAAGCAGGAGCAGGCGCTAGAAGAATCCCGAATCAGGCAGCGTCGCTCCGTTGACTGCGGCATCGCCGAGCACCCGTGCCTTGTAGATGGTCGGGTTGTGGGAGAACAGGGTACGTAGATTGCGCCAGTGCCGGTCCAGATGCGATGCCGACCGCACCGACGAGGCGCCGCCGGCATCGAAGACCCGTGAGGCGGCCCGCAGGGCGGGCTGTTCGATGGCCACTTTGACCCGGGCGGCGGCCACTGCGCCCTGATCCTCCAGACGGGCGTCGATCCCGCTGATTCGGGCGGTATCGAGGGCCGGGGCCAACTCGGTCGCCGCCCGCAGCACCAACGCCTCAGCCGCGTAGGCCACCGCGTCGATCTCGCCGACGATCTCCAGTAGCTGTGGGTCGGACGAGGGGGTGTCGGTGGTGGCGAAGGTGTAGGTGCGGTGACGATCACGTACCAGCGTGGCCGCCTCGGCGGTCAGGGTCCGCAGGATTCCGGCCGCGATCGCGTGCAGGTACAGCTGCACCAACGCGCCGCGGGCCCGGTCCACGCCCACCTTCGTACCGACCGCCAGCACCTCGTCATCGTGTACCGCGACGTTCTCGAATATGGTTGTCCCACTGCCGGTATGACGCTGTCCGATGCCGTCCCAGTCGTCGGCGTGGATGATGCCGGCCCGGTCGGCCGGCACCACCGCGGCGACCGGCGTCCCGTCTTCGTTCTCGGCGGTGGCACGCACGTAATCGGAGAACTGGGCGCCCGTGCTGTAGAACTTGCGGCCGTTCAGTCGGAGCCCGTCGGCAGAGCGCACCAGCTTCGTGTCATAGGCCTGGCCGCCCACCCGGGCACTGGTCAGCTCAGAGCTCACCCCGCCGATGAGGTGACCTTGGGCCACCACCGACAGCCACCGGTCCTTGACCGGGCTACCCGGGAGGCGTTGCAGTTCCTCGACTGTCGCGTAGTGCACCCGCAGGATGTGGGTCAGGTCGGGGTCGGCCTGGGCCAACCTGATCACCAGTTCGAAGAACTCGGGCACGGTGAACTCACCGCCGCCGAGTTCGCCCGCCAGTCGTGCCGCGCCCAGCCGATGCTCACGCACCAGGGTCAGACCGTGCCCGGGTGGTTCCTGTCCGCCTTCGTCGAGGCGCCTGCGGTAGTCGGTGGCGATCGCGTCCAACACCCCCTGTAGCTGTTGTCCTCGTGGAACGGCACGCGCCGTCAGTACCGAGTCGGTGCTCATCGGTGTCAATCCTTTCCGGTGGTTGCGGCCGAGGTGTCGTCGATCCAGGCGTTGTAAAACCAGGGCACCGAGTTGGCCGCGTTTGTGAATCCCCGCACCCGTGGGGCGACGGCGAAAATCTGGGTGTCTTCGAGCAGCGGGATGGAGTACGCATTGTCGATGACGTAGTTGTTGTACTCCTCAAGCACTTTCAGTCGCTGGGCCGGGTCGGTGGCTTCGATCTGCGCATGCAGCAAGCGGTCGATCGCGGGGTTCGCGCCGTCGAGGGCGTACAGATCGCCGCCCTTGCTGTCATAGTTCTGCCACAGCCGCACCGGGTCGGCGGTGGGCCAGCCGTTGCGCCGCAGGCCCACCGAATCCTCGACGCTGGCGGTGGGATAGTTGGCGAAGTCTGTCTGGCGGATGACCAGCCTGATGCCGAGGCGTCGCAACTGCCGCTGGATCAGTTCGTACATCGGTTTGGCGGTGTGGTCGTAGACGTCCACATAGATCTTCACGGCCAACTCCTGGCCGTCCTTGACCCGGTAGCCGTCGGGGTTGACGTGGGTCCATCCGGAGGTTTCCAGCCGCCGTGCCGCCTCGTCCGGGTCGAAGCGGACGGCGTCGCTGCGGTCGGTGTAGCCGGGGAAGTTCTCGGTGACGATGTTGTGGGCGGGCTTCCAGTTGTCGGTGTAAAGGGTGTGCAGGATCTCGTTGCGGTCGATTCCGAAGCCGATCGCCTTGCGCACGTTGATATCCCGCATAAACGGAGCGGTCTGCCGGACGTCGAGCGTGTTGGCAAGGCCGGGGGTGCGCAGCCCGCGCACGTCGAAGCCTTCCCGCGACAGCAGGCGCTCATCCGGGGGCTGGGAGTAGCGGATGGCGTCGGCCTGCCCGGCCCGCAGCGCCCCCACCCGGACACTGTCCTCGGTCACCGGGATGACGGTGACAGTGTCCAGATACGCCTCACCCTGGTGCGGTGCGGTCGCCGGCGCCCAGTTGTAGCCCCGGCGTTTGGACAGCACGATCTGCTTGTCCGGGATCTCCGAGGTGGCGACGAACGGCCCGGACCCGATCAGGTTGGTGACGACAGACTGCTGTTCCTTACTGGCGTCGATCGTGGCGTCGGCGACCAGACCGGAGGTGTTCAACGACAGCACCGCGATGAACGGCGCGTACGGCTTGCGGAGCGTGACGCGAACCGTGCGGCGCGCGGGGTCGGCCGTGATCGAGTCGACCTCCGGGAAATAGGTGTTGCGCGTGATGCCTTTGGCTTTGTCTCCGTTGGCTTCCCATTCCAGGTTGCGGCGTACCGACTCGGCGTCGACCGGTTGGCCGTTGCTGTAGCTGGCTCCGTCGCGGATGGTGAATTCGTAGATGCGCTTGGACGGGTCGACGGTCCACTTCTGTGCGATCCACGGCACGAAATCGAAGGTCTTGGGGTCCTGGTAGACCAGGCGGTCCAGCATCTGGTCCTTGAGCAGGCTGTTCTGCCAGTAGCTGACCTGGATCTGCAGAGAGGCCGGTGCCTCGGCGTCCAGGTAGGTCAGGTCGCCACCCCGGGCGCCGGGAGACCCGATGTGCGTGTGTTCGGTGGCGCTGCAAGCGCTCACGCCTCCGGTGCCGACCAGCACTGTGGCCAGCAGGGTGACCGCGTGCCGGATCATCACGCCGCACGCGCCGGTACGCCGGGGACCGCGTCGAGCAGGCGACGGGTGTACGCCGCCGAGGGCGCGACGAAAACGTCCGCTGTGGCGCCGGTTTCGACCAGTCGGCCGTGTTCGAGCACGCTCACATGGTCGGCGATCTGGCGGACCAGGCTGAGGTCGTGGGAGATGAACAGGTAGGTCAGTGCCAGTTCCTGTTGCAGGTCGATCAGCAGGTCCACCACCTGTGCCTGCACGTGGACGTCCAGCGCGGAGGTCGGCTCGTCGAGCACCAGGATCGCCGGATGCAGCACCAGGGCGCGGGCCAACCCCACCCGCTGGCGTTGCCCGCCGGAGATCTCTCGCGGCTTGCGGTCGGCCAGGCCGGCAGACAGCCCGACGCGGTTGAGTACCTCGGTAACCTCATGGCGGCGCTGAGCTGGGGAGCCGATGCGGTTGATCCGCAACGGCTCGGCGATCGCCTCGCCGATGGTGATCCGTGGATCGAGGGCGGCGAGTGGATTCTGGTGTACCAACTGCAGTATCCGGGCCTGCGCGCGCTGCTGTGCGGCGCGCAGCGGAGATTGCGCGGTCCGCACGGCTCCGTTGACCTGTACCTCGCCCGAGTCGAAGTCGGTGAGTCCCGCCAGCACTCTCGCCGCAGTGGTCTTGCCCGAGCCGGATTCGCCCACCAGGGCATGGATCGACCCGGGACGGACATCGAACGATACGGCGTCGAGTGCACGGGTCTCGCCATAGCGCTTCACCAGCCGGTCCACCCGCAGGATCGGTTCGGCGGCCGTGGCCGCCGTTGGCAGGTGTGCGTACTTGTCCGGCGACAGCGCCGGTGCCGCGGCGATCAGCTGGCGGGTGTACTCGTCCTTCGGTGCGGCGAGCACGCCTGCGGTGGAGCCGGTTTCGCGCACCTCGCCGTCGCGCAACACCACCACGGTGTCGCTGTGCTGCTCGGCCAGCGCGAGGTCATGGGTGATGAACAGGACGCCGAGTCCGTGCTCGACGCGCAACTCGTCGAGCAGCTCGAGGATTCGCCGCTGCACGGTGACATCGAGTGCGGAGGTGGGCTCGTCGGCGATCAGCAGCCGGGGTTCGCCGGCAATGGCGATCGCGATGAGCACGCGCTGCAGCTGCCCGCCGGAGAGCTGATGAGGGTAGTCGCCGGCCCGGCGGCCCGCCTCGGCGATACCGACGTGCTCGAGCAGCTCGATGGCCCGCCGGCGGGCACCGGCTCGATCGGCGATCCGGTGCACCCGCAGCACTTCGGCGATCTGGTCGCCGACCGGTTTGAGGGGATCCAGTGAGCCCAGCGGGTCCTGTGGGACGAAACCGATGGTGCTGCCGCGAAGCTCGCGCCACCGTCGTTGCGGCAGCTGCGTGACCACGCGACCCTCGACGAGGATGTCTCCCGCGGTGACCCGGCCGTTGGTGGGCAGCAGGCCCTGCGCTGCGCGCGCGATGGTGGACTTGCCCGATCCGGACTGACCGACAAGGGCCACCGCCTCGCCGGCTCCGACATCGAACGAGGCCTCGCGGACCACCTCGCCGCGGTCGGACCCGGCGTCACGGGAGCCCAGCGCATACTCGATGGTCAGACCGGAAAGCGACAGCAGTGCAGGGGAGTTCATTTTCAGCCGACCTTCTCTCGGATGATGTGGGCGAGCCGCGACAGGCTCATCACGGTGAACACGATCGCCAGTGCCGGGAAGAACACCAGGCCCGGTGCGGAGTTGATGTAGTTGCGTCCCTCGGAGATCAGCAGTCCCCATTCGGGTTCGGGCGGCTGTGCTCCATAGCCCAGGAAGCTCAGCGACGCGATCGCCAGGATCGCGGCGCCGAACTGCAGGGCCGCCAAGGCCAGCACGGCGGAGTAGGAATTCGGCAGGATGTGCCGGAACAGCAGGGTGAGATGGCCGGCGCCCAAGTGTGCACTGGCTTCCACGAAAGGCAGGTTCCGCACCGCCAGCACCTCGGATCGGGCCAGCCGGGCGAACACGGCGATGGACGAGATACCCACTGCGATCGCGGCATTCACCGTGCCGAAGCCGAGGGCCACGATGATGGTTATCGACAGCAGCAGCGTCGGGATCGACAGCAGCACATCGATGATCCGGCCGACGACGCTGTCGGTGATCCGGCCGAAGTAGGCCGCCAGCAGCCCGAGAATCGTTCCCACCAGCAGTCCGATCACCACGGCGATGAACGACCCGGCGATGGTGGTGCCGGTGCCGGCGATCACCCGGCTGAGCAGGTCGCGGCCGATGTAGTCCGTGCCGAACGGGTGCGCGAGGCTCGGACCGGCGAGCGGAAGATTCGGATTCTCCTGCAGCGGATCGTAGGGTGCGATGGCCGATGGCGCGACGATCATTGCGGCGACCAGCAGCAACAACAACATCGGTGGGACGTCCCAAGGATTGATTCTGACCCGGTGGGCCAGCCTGGGAACAGGTATCGCAGACAGTCTGTCGGTCAGGATCATGCGGGCACCAGCGCGCCTCTCGGAGTGGTAGATCTCTCGATGCGTGGGTCGATCAGGGGGTAGATGACATCCACCACGAGATTGACCAGGACAAACGTGACCGACACGGTGATGACCACCGCCTGGATGATCGGTGTGTCCTGGTTGCGGACTGCCGTCTCGGTGAGATAGCCGATCCCGGTGCGGTTGAAGATCGTTTCGGTGATCACTGATCCGGCCAGCAGTTCACCGACCGCGATGGCCACGATCGTGACGGTGGGAATCGAGCCATTCTTGACCAGATGGCCGAAGATGATTCGCCCGTCGTCAAGCCCTTTGGCTCGCAGCACTTCCACGTACGGCTGGGCGGCCGCATTGCTGAGTCCTTGGATCAACACCTGGGCGATCGGCGCGGCCACCGGCAGTGCCAGTGGCAGCGCGGCCAGGACCGTCGACCGCAACCCCTCGTCGCGTACGGCCGATACCCATCCGAGGCTGAACGACAACCATTGCAGTGCCACGAGTCCGGTGACGAACACGGGAATGGACAGGAAAGCCGGCGGCAGTATCCGCGCGAACTCGCGGACCGGTGACCATGGTGCGAACACCGCGGCAAGAGCGACGACGAAGCCGAGCAGTGCGGCCAGGATGAACGCCACACCGGCCAATGCCAGCGTCGAGGGCAGTGCGTGCGCCATCAGTCGCGCTACGGATTGCCCGCTGTTGAGCGAGTATCCGAGATCCCCGGTGAACAACCGCTGTACCGATACGCCGAACTGCACGATCGCCGGTTCGCTGAGCCGGTAATAATCGCGCAGGACCTGCGCATCCTGATCGGAGATCGGGTTCTCCGGATTGGAGATCTGCGTCTCGATCGGATCGCCCGGCAGCACGTTGAGAACGAAAAACACTGCAGTGTAAGCCAATACGATCACGATGATCGACTGGCCGATCCGCCGCAGGGTGAAGTTCAACACCGCTCGAACGCTAAGGGGGCGCCGCGGGTGCAGCAATCATTCGCAGCTTTAGGAACTTTAAGCCGACAGTTCAGTTCAGCTTAACTGTTGCCTCCGTGGGCAATTGGAGTATCCGTGATCCCAACCGTTGTCCTGGGCGGGATGTTGGAACACGGTGGTGCGCATGGGGTTACCACTCACCGTTGGAGTTGAGGTGACCGGCGACGGTCTCGAAGCCGGCATCGCGGGCCTGGCCGGGCGGCTGGAGGCGGCCGGGGTGTCGTACTGGGTGATCGGTGCCGAGCGCGGTGAGGCCACCGGTCTCACGACCGAAGGCCTCGACCCGTCGCTGGTCGCCACCGTCGCGGCGCGGCACACCAGCCGTCTGGGGCTGGTTGTCGCGGCCGCGGCGCATCGGGATCACCCGTACAACCTGGCCCGCAGGCTGGTTTCGGTGGATCACGCCGCACACGGCCGGGTCGGCTGGCTGGCGCTGGACTTCGACCACAGCATCGCGCTCAACGCATCCACCGACACCTGGACCGGTGCCGACCTCGGCGCGGCGCACACCGACGACGCCATCGTCGCGGTGCGGACACTGTGGCGAACCTGGCCCCTGGGCTCGGTGGTGGGGGATCTGGATAACGGAGTGTTCTCCGATGTGTCGAGAATCCGTCGGGCCGACGTGCACAACACGTATGACATCGCCGGCCCGCTCAACGTGCCCGGATCGGTGCAGGGCGATCTTCCGGTGTGGCGGCAGGCCGGATGCGATGGCGACACCGGCGCAGGCGCCGCCGATTACCTGATCGTCGAGGACGGTGACCCGATCCCGGCAGCCGCCAGGGCCGTGGTGCGGCTGAGATCAGCCGATTCGATCGAGGCCGCGCTCGAGCGGATCGCCGGTCACCCCGAGGTATCGGGAGTGCTGCTGAGGATCGACCCGTCCGATTTGGACCAGGTACTACACGAGGTCCTGCCAGCTGTCCGCAAGCGGGAACTGTTGAGCAACAGGGGGACCGGGACATTGCGTGAACAGTTGGGTGTCCCCGCGCCCGCGGAGCCCGACCTGACCGGCAATCCGACGGTGTTCGAGACCGTACCCAACCCGGGAGGACGACTGTGACTCAATCAGGCCAACTGATCCTGAACGTGAACGTGCTCAATCTCGGTATCCACACCGGCGCGTGGCGGCGGACCAGCGAACCGGCGACCGCATTCGCCGACCCCGGTTACTACGTGCGGATGGCGAAGCTTGCCGAGCGCGGAAAGCTGGACGCGCTGTTTTTGGCCGACGGGCCGGCGTTGCGCGAGCATCCCGCGCTACGTCCGTCGCAGGCACTGGAGCCGAGCGTCATCCTGGCATCGGTGGCCGCCGAGACAGAACACCTGGGCCTGATCGGGACGTTGTCGTCCACATTCAACGATCCCGTCGAGCTGGCACATCGGCTGCTCACCCTCGACCAACTTTCCGGTGGTCGCCTGGCCTGGAACGTCGTCACGACGTACTCGGTGCCCGCCGGTGCCAACTTCGGTGTCGCCGACTACCCGGACCGACACGTCAGGTACCGGCGGGCCGCCGAATTCGTCGACGTGGTCCGTGCGCTGTGGCGCGACGCCGCCGACCCCAGCGGCCGCGGAATCGACCACCAGGGAGAGGCTTTCACCGTGGTTGGCGCATTGCCGCAGGGACCGTCGCCGCAGGGGTATCCACTTTTGGTGCAGGCTGGTGGATCACCGCAGGGGCGTGAACTCGCCGGTCGTGTCGCCGATGCGGTGTTCAGCGCCGAGCTCGACCTGGGTGCCGGAATCGACCACTACCGCTACGTGAAGGACGTTGCGGTGGCCTACGGTCGCCGGCGTAGCGACGTCAAGATCCTGCCCGGGCTGATCACCACGATCGGCAGCACCGAGGCCGAGGCCGAGCGCCGGTTCTCCGACCAGAACGGCCTGCTGCCGCCCGGCCACGACCTGGAGCGGCTGTCTCAGGCGCTCGGAGAGGATCTTTCTGACCATCCGCTGGATGGACCGGTGCCGGCACACTTACTCGGCGACGTCGACGATCCGGCGAAATTCGGTGCCTCCCTGGGGTTCCGGGAATCGGTGGTGCGCTTGATCGAAAGCCGTGACCTCACGCTGCGGCAGGCCGTCCGTGAGTTCAGCGGGGCCGGCCACCGGGTGATTGTCGGATCGCCGGTCGATGTCGCCGACACCATCGAACGGTGGTTCCTGGCCGGCGCCGCGGACGGGTTCAACCTGATGCCCGACGTGTTTCCCGATGGCCTGGAGATCTTCGTCGACGAGGTGGTGCCACTGCTGCAGGAGCGCGGACTGTTCCGTACCGAGTACGCCGAGTCGACCTTGCGTGAGAGGTTCACGGGACAGCCACATCCAGTCGGTGCGCTGAGCCTCGTACCGGGGAGGTTGGCGTAACGCCGTAGGTTGGTAGCCGTGGATACCCCGATCGCTGTCGTCACCGGGGCGAGCCGCGGCGCAGGCCGTGGGATTGCCGCGGCCCTGCTCGCCTCCGGCTGGCGGGTTTACGTCACTGGGCGCACGGTGACCGATCCAGGGAAGGGCGGCATCGCGGTACAGCTCGACCACTCCGACGACGCGGCCGTGGGTGCGCTGTTCGAGCGGATCGGCGAGCAGGAGGGCCGGCTGGACCTCCTGGTCAACAACGCCGCGGCGATCCACGACGATCTGGTCAACCCGAAGCCTTTCTGGGAGAAGCCGATCGAGCTGGCCGAGGTACTGGATGTGGGGTTGCGCTCGGCCTACGTGGCATCCTGGCACGCGGCACCGCTGCTGCTGGCTGGTGAGCGTGGCCTGATCGCGTTCACCTCGTCACCCGGCTCGGTCTGTTACATGCACGGCCCGGCGTACGGCGCGCAGAAGGCAGGCATAGACAAGCTGGCCGCCGACATGGCCGTCGACTTCGCCGACACCGGGGTGTCGACGGTGTCGATCTGGATGGGCATCCTGCTCACCGAGAAACTGAAATCCGCGTTCACCGGGCACCCCGATGCCCTCGCCAAGACCGCCGAACATGCCGAAACCCCGGAGTTCACCGGCTATCTCATCGATGCGCTGTACCGCGACCCGGAGCTGCAGCAGCTGTCCGGGCACACCGTGATCGGTGCCGAACTCGCGACCCGCTACGGGATCACCGACGAGTGCGGCCGGGTCCCGCCGTCACACCGGGACCTACTGGGTGCGCCACGGGAACCCAGCGCCGTGGTGTTGCGCTGACCTGGAGTTTGATTCATTTCGAACACAACCCGCGTCAAGCCTCTACCGTTGGTGCTTGGCTGATGTCGAGACGTGAGATCGAGGTGGAGCGGGTGGAGATTCGCCAGTGACAGCATTGTGGGACTACGTCACCGCCCACCACGCACAGCTGCTTTTCGACTCCTATCAGCATGTCAGCGCCGTGGTGCAGAGTGTGCTGATCGCAGCGCTGATCGGCGTGACCGTCGGAGTGCTCACCTACCGCAATCCGCTGGCGGCCAGCCTGGCGACGACCACCTCCAGCGTCATCCTCACCGTTCCGGCTTTCGCCCTGCTGGGTCTGTTGATCCCGTTGTTCGGCCTCGGGGTTGCCACCAGCATCTCCGCGCTGGTCCTGTACTCGCTGCTGCCGATCATCCGCAACACCATCGTCGGACTGAACGCCGTGGACCCGGCCCTGATCGATGCCGCGCGGGGAATCGGCATGGGACGGCTCGCGACACTGGGCCGGGTGGAACTGCGGCTGGTGTGGCCGTCGATCCTGTCCGCCATCCGGATCAGCACTCAGATGTCGATGGGTGTGCTGGCCATCGCCGCCTACGTCAAAGGGCCGGGCCTGGGCAACCTGATCTTTTCCGGGTTGGCCCGCGTCGGCAGCCCCACCGCCCTCCCGATGGCACTGACCGGAACTCTGTTGATCGTCATCCTCGCGCTCGTCCTCGACGCGCTGCTCGTCCTGATCGGACGGCTCACCACATCGAAAGGCATTCGATGACCACCGCAGTTACCGGCGCACGCATCGTGCTCGACCATGTGTCGAAGGTGTATCCGGGGGCCGACCAGCCTGCCGTCGACGACGCGTCGTTGGACATCCCGGCCGGCGAGGTGGTGGTGTTCGTCGGCCCGTCGGGATGCGGAAAGACCACCATGATGCGGATGATCAACCGGCTCAGCGAACCCAGCTCCGGTCGCATCATGATCGGCGACCAGGATGCGCTGTCGATCAAGCCGACCCAACTGCGCCGGTCGATCGGATACTCCATCCAGCAGGCCGGGCTGTTCCCGCACATGACCATCCGGCAGAACGTCGGCCTGGTGCCTGGGCTGCTGCGCTGGGACCGCAAGCGGATCAACGAGCGGGTCGACGAGCTGCTCGACATGGTCGGGCTGGCGCCGGGGGAGTACGCCGACCGCTTCCCCCGTCAGCTGTCTGGTGGACAGCAACAGCGGGTGGGAGTGGCACGTGCACTCGCCGCCGACCCACCGGTGCTGTTGATGGACGAACCGTTCGGGGCTGTTGATCCCATCACCCGCAGCGCGCTGCAGGATGAATTACTGCGGCTACAGACCGAATTGCACAAGACCATCGTATTCGTCACTCACGATTTCGGTGAGGCCGTCAAACTCGGCGACCGCATCGCGGTGCTCGGGCAGCGGTCGAAGGTGCTCCAATACGACACGCCCCAAACGATTCTGGCCAGCCCCGCCGACGACACCGTCGCCGGTTTCGTGGGTTCGGGGGCTTCGCTGCGTCAACTCGGGTTGCAACGGGTCAAGGACGTTCAGTTACAGGAGCATGTGGCTGTGCGGGCCGACGACACCGTGGAGTACGTGCGGAACCAGTTGGCCGCCGGCGAATTCGACTGGGCAGTGGTGCTCGACGATCTGGACCGACCGGTCAGCTGGGTGCGGGCCGGCAAGCTGACCGACGCACACACACTCGCCGACGTGGTCGAGCCGCTCGACGTGGTCAGCACGCAGTCCACCCTCGAAGATGCACTGGAAGCCATTCTCGCCGAACAACATGCCTCGGCAGTCGTCACCGGGGCAGGGAACCGGTACGCCGGCGTGGTCACCCTGGACACCCTGATCGACACCATCACCAGGTTGCGGTCGCAGGCAAACGAAGAGAACCGCTCTTCGTGACCACCACCACCGAACGTTCCGCCGCGACCACAGGCCGTGCCGAACGGCTGCGGCTGCTGTTCCAGCCGGCGCTGGTGCTGGTGGTGGGTGCCGTGGTGGTGTTCTGGGCATTCAACCGGGATCTGACCGACACGCAGAAGGAGAACATCAACCCGGGCAATGTGGCGTCGTTGATCTGGCAGCACCTCTTGATCACCTTCACGGTCACCGCCATCGTGCTCGCGGTCGGAGTACCGCTCGGTGTGCTGGTCACCCGGCCCGGCGCAAAATTGTTGCGGCCCTTGTTCATCGGCGTGGCCAACATCGGTCAGGCCGCACCGGCGATCGGTCTGCTGGTGCTGCTGTTCCTGTGGACGGCCGACACCGGTTTCTGGATCGGTGTGCTGCCGATCGCGTTGTACTCGCTGCTCCCGGTGTTGGCCAGCACGATCCTTGGCATCGATCAGGTGAACAAGGCACTGATCGACGCCGGTCGCGGTCAGGGGATGTCGCGAGAGTCCATTTTGCTGCGGGTCGAACTGCCACTGGCCGTGCCCTACATTCTGGCTGGGCTGCGAACCTCGCTCGTGCTCGCGGTGGGTACCGCGACGTTGTCGTTCCTCGTCAATGCGGGTGGCCTGGGGATCCTCATCGACACCGGTTACAAACTGCAGGACAACGTGACCTTGATCCTGGGCAGCGTGCTCGCGGTGTGCCTGGCGCTGCTGGTCGACTGGCTCGGCGGGCTGGCCGAGTACTTTCTCAACCCCAAGGGCCTTCGATGAGGTGGGCACCGCGCGTGCTGGCGGCAGTGGTGTGCGTACTGGTACTGGCCAGCTGCGGCCTTGGCTCCGGCGGCACGGTTCCGTTGCAGGTAGGGCCGGGGTCGATCACACCCCACCCCGCGTTGGAAGGCGTGAAGATCACCGTCGGGTCCAAGGAGTACACCGAGCAGGTCATCATGGGTTACATCCTGGAATACACGCTGGCCGCCGCGGGCGCCGACGTGCGCGATCTGACCGGCATCGTCGGTTCACGCAGTACCAGGGAGGCACAGCTTTCCGGGCAGATCGACGTGGCCTACGAGTTCACCGGCAACGCCTGGATCAACTATCTCAGGCATGAGAAGCCGATACCCGACAGTCGGGCGCAATTCGACGCGGTCCGCGACGAGGACCTGGCCCGCAACGACATGGTCTGGCTACCGCCGGGACCGATGGACGACACGTATGCGCTCGCGGCGAGCAAGCGTGTGGTCGAAAAGACCGGCGTGCGTACGTTGTCCGAGTACGCCGAACTGGTCCGGACCAACCCGGCGGCGGCGAAAACCTGTGTGGACACCGAATTCCGGGCCCGGCAGGACGGCTTTCCGGGGATGGCGGCCGCCTACGGTTTCGACCCGGCCCGGGCGCAGACGCCGATCCTTCAAGTCGGGATTATCTACCAGGCCACCGCGGACGGCACGCAGTGCGATTTCGGCGAGGTGTTCACCACCGACGGCCGCATCGCCGCACTGGGTCTCGAGGTACTCATCGACGACAAGCAGTTCTTCGCGCACTACAACCCGTCTGTCACGATGAAACGCGAGTTCTACGAGGCGCATCCGCAGATCGCCGAGGTCACCGCGCCGGTGACCGCAGCGCTCACCAACGACGTCATCATCGAACTCAACAAACAGGTCGACGTGGACGGTCGGGATCCGAGTGTCGTCGCGCGCGACTGGATGGTGGACCGAGGTTTCATCACCGCCCGTTAGATGCCGGTGAGATAGCGGCGCGTCACCACCCGCTGGAGCAGGCGCGTCACCGGTCCGCCCAACCGGCTCCACCACGTGGCCGGCCGGGAGAAGGCGGCCACCTCGGCGTGCACCGTGTCGGTCGCCGGGTCGTAGCGAACCGAGAACAACTCCTCACCCGACTCGGGATGCCCGGCCAGGGTGCCGTAGGCGAAGCCCCGCCGGTCTGGTTCGTCGAGCACATAGACCACCCGGCACGGTGCGGGCACCGGACCAAGCCGGACCAGCAACTCGGTGCCCACCGCGGCGGCGTCGGTGGTGGCCTGCACCCGCAGGCCCGCGCCGCGCTGCATGCCCCAGCGCAACACCTCCGCGCCGGCCCGCTCGAAGCGGTCGCGGCCGGTGCCGATGATCGCCGACGCCCGGATGTGGCGGTAGCCCGCGGGCAGCTCGCCGGCGGTGGCGCCCACCTCCGGATAGGTCAATGACAGCTGCGCCAGCTCGTGCAGTTTCACGTCACCACCATGGCACCAATACGGTGGTTTCGTGGCCCCAGAAATCGACACCGCCAGCGCGCACCCCGGCGGAGGGTTCAATCCGCCCGATCCCACCGATCGCGGCGGCCCGGATTACGGCCGGTTCATCGAGGCGGTGCGCACCCTGCAGGACCACGCCCGAAGCGTCGACGCTCCGGACGAGGTCATCACCGAGGCCGCCGACCTGATCGAGAAGGTGTCGGTGCTGCTCGCACCCTACGAAGCCGACGAATGGAATTCCCCGTCCGGTCGGCGCATGGACCTGCCCAACCGTGGCAACGTCAACAACGTGCCGGTGCATCTGGAGCGCACTGTCGACAACCGGATCGCCGGGACGGCCCGATTCCGGCGCTTTCACCTCGGCCGCAACGGCGCGGCGCACGGCGGCTCACTGGCGTTGCTGTTCGATTCACTGCTCGGCTACACCGCGGCCAAACTGACCGGCAGTATGTATCAGCGCACCGCATATCTGCATGTCAACTACCGCAGGATCGTCCCGATCGAGAAGGACCTCCAGGTGGATGCCGGCATCACCCGAATCGAGGGACGCAAGATCTTCGTCGAGGGGCGGCTGCTCGATGGTCAGGATGTGCTCACCGACGCCGAGGCGTTGTTCGTCCGGCTGAAGCCGGGACAGCCATGAGCGTCGCCGAAAACCTGGCCGAGGCCAAGCGGCGCTGGACGGCGTGGCGGGACCGGCTGCGTGCACGTCCGGCCGTCGAGTTCACCTACCGGATCGCGGTCGGTGTCGTCGGCACGCTCGTGCTGGCGGTCGGCATCGTGGCGATCCCGTACCCGGGTCCTGGTTGGGCCATCGTGTTTCTCGGCTTGGCGATCCTGGCCAGCGAATTCGACTTCGCGAAGCGGGCGCTGCGCTACGTCCGGGCCCGCTACGACGCCGTGATGGCGTGGTTCGATCGCCAGCACATCGCGGTCAAGGGGATCAGCGCGGCGTTCACCGGACTGTTCGTGGTGGGCACGCTGTGGCTGTTCGGTGTCGTCGGCTGGAGCGCCGGACTGGTCGGACTGGAGCAGCAGTGGCTCAAGAGCCCTATCGGGCTGGGGTCCTGATCAGGCCCACCGATAGCATGACAGCGTTCGCACTAGCCCTCGCATGGTAGGAGACTCCCCGATGAGCGCCGCCCCCAGCCCAGCCCCCGCTGCCCCGATCCGGGTCGCGGCCGGGACTACCGCCGGCGCGGCGGTGCGCGAGGCGGATCTGCCCAGTCGTGGGACCCCGGATGCGATCGTGGTGGTGCGTGACGGCGAGGGGCGCCTGCGTGATCTTTCTTGGACCCCGGACACCGATGTCGAGGTGACGCCGGTGGCCGCCAACACCGATGACGGCCGCAGCGTGATCCGGCATTCGTGCGCCCATGTGCTGGCTCAGGCCGTACAGGACCTCTTCCCGCAGGCCAAGTTGGGTATCGGGCCGCCGATCATCGACGGTTTCTACTACGACTTCGACGTCGCCGAGCCGTTCACGCCCGAGGACCTGGACAAGCTCGAGAAGCGGATGCAGAAGATCGTCAAGGACGGTCAGCTGTTCGCCCGCCGGGTGTACGAATCCAAGGATCAGGCCCGCGAGGAACTGGCCAACGAGCCCTACAAGCTCGAGCTGGTCGACGACAAGTCCGGCGACCCGGATGTGATGGAGGTGGGCGGCGACGAGCTCACCGCCTACGACAACCTCAACGCCCGCACCAAGGAGCGGGTCTGGGGTGATCTGTGCCGTGGCCCGCACATCCCGACCACCAAGTACATCCCGGCGTTCAAACTGACTCGCAGCAGCGCCGCGTACTGGCGCGGCGACCAGAACAACGCCAGCCTGCAGCGCGTCTACGGCACCGCCTGGGAGTCGCAGGAGGCCCTCGACCGTCACCTGGAGCTCATCGAGGAGGCGCAGCGCCGCGACCACCGCAAGCTCGGTGTCGAACTGGACCTGTTCAGTTTCCCCGACGAGCTCGGCTCCGGTCTGCCGGTGTTCCATCCCAAGGGCGGTGTGATCCGTAAGGAGCTGGAGGACTACTCGCGGCGCAAGCATTCCGAAGCCGGCTACGAGTTCGTCAACACCCCGCACATCACCAAGGAACACCTCTACATCACGTCGGGCCACCTGGAGTGGTACGCCGACGGCATGTACCCACCGATGCACATCGACGCGGAGTACAACGACGACGGCACGGTGCGCAAGCCCGGGCAGGACTATTACCTCAAGCCGATGAACTGCCCCATGCACCATCTGATCTACCGGGCGCGGGGCCGCTCGTACCGCGAACTTCCGTTGCGGCTCTTCGAATTCGGGTCGGTGTACCGGTACGAGAAGTCCGGCGTGGTGCACGGGCTGACCCGGGTGCGCGGCATGACGCAGGATGACGCGCACATCTACACCACGCGTGAGCAGATGCGCGACGAGCTGATCTCGCTGCTGCAGTTCGTGCTCGACCTGCTCTCGGACTACGGCCTGGACGACTACTACCTGGAGCTGTCCACCAAGGATCCCGACAAGTACGTGGGCTCCGACGAGATGTGGGACGAGGCCACCGAGACCCTGCGCTCGGTGGCCGAGGCCTCGGGCCTGGACCTGGTGCCCGATCCGGGCGGCGCGGCGTTCTACGGCCCCAAGATCTCGGTTCAGGTCAAGGACGCGCTGGGTCGCAACTGGCAGATGTCGACCATCCAGCTGGATTTCAACATGCCCGACAGATTCGAGCTCGAGTACACCGCCGCCGACGGCAGCCGGCAGCGTCCGGTGCTGATCCACCGGGCCCTGTTCGGCTCGATCGAACGGTTCTTCGGGGTGCTCACCGAGCACTACGCGGGCGCGTTCCCGGCCTGGCTGGCGCCGGTGCAGGTGGTCGGTATCCCGGTCGCCGATGCCCACCTGGACTACCTGTATGACGTTGCCGCCCAGCTGAAGTCGCGCGGTGTGCGGGTCGAGGTCGACAGCAGCGACGACCGGATGGCGAAGAAGATCGTCAACCACACCAACCAGAAGATTCCGTTCATGCTGCTGGCCGGCGGCAAGGACCTTGAAGCCGGCGCCGTCAGCTTCCGGTTCGGTGACCGCACCCAGATCAACGGTGTACCTCGCGACGAGGCCGTGGACGCGATCGTGAAATGGATCGCCGACCGCAACAATGCGGTGCCGACGGCCGATCTGGTCAAAGTAGGAACCAGCCAGTGACCGACGAAAAGCGGTCGATCGTCGACCATGGCGTGGGTGAACCCGACCACCTGCAGCGGTTGTGGACCCCGCACCGGATGAGCTACATCGTCAATGCGGTGAAGGGGGCCGGCTCCGAGGATTCTGCCGGGTCGGCCTCATCCTCCCAGCCGTTCACCGACATCCCCGAGATGTCCGACGAGGACGGGCTCATGGTGGCCCGCGGCGAACTGGTGTACGCGGTGCTCAACCTCTACCCGTACAACCCGGGCCACCTCATGGTGGTGCCGTACCGGCGGGTGTCGGAACTGGAGGACCTCACGGAGGCCGAGAGCGCTGAGCTGATGGCGTTCACGCAGAAGGCGATCCGCGTCATGAAGGCCGTCTCGCGCCCCCACGGATTCAACGTCGGACTGAACCTGGGCATCTCGGCCGGGGGATCGCTGGCCGAGCACCTCCACATGCACGTGGTGCCGCGCTGGGGTGGCGACGCGAACTTCATCACGATCATCGGCGGCGCCAAGGTCATTCCGCAGCTGCTGAGCGAGACCCGGGAGCTGCTCGCCACGGAATGGGCCCGCCAGCCGTGAGCAATCTGTTCCTGATGAGCCGGGCGGCCTACGCCAAGCTGTCGCGGCCGGTGGCCAAGGCGGCGTTGCGCGCGGGCCTCACCCCCGACATCGTCACGATCGTCGGCACCGCCGGGTCGGTCACCGCCGCGCTGACCCTGTTTCCGATGGGCCAGTTGTGGTGGGGCGCTTTCGCGGTGTTCGTCTTCGTCCTCGCGGACATGCTCGACGGGGCGATGGCCCGCGAACGCGGCGGCGGCACCCGGTTCGGCGCCGTGCTGGACGCGACGTGTGACCGGATAGCCGACGGCGCGGTGTTCGCCGGCCTGCTGTGGTGGGCGGCATTCGGCCTCCGCAGCGCGACACTGGTGGTGGCGATCCTCATCTGCCTGGTCACCTCACAGGTGATCTCCTACATCAAGGCGCGAGCCGAGGCCAGCGGACTGCGCGGTGACGGCGGGATCATCGAGCGCCCGGAGCGGCTGGTGATCGTGCTGGTCGGTGCCGGGCTGTCGGGTGTGCCGATCCTGCATGTGCCGTGGCTGCTGCACGTCGCCGCCTGGCTGCTGGCCGTGGCCAGCGTCATCACCGTGGCGCAGCGGCTGCACTCGGTGCGCACTTCGGCGGGTGCCATGGACCCGCTGCAACCACTGCAGTCCTCAGAGCCCGAGGGCGGCGACACAACGGATCCGGGAGCCTCGTGAACATTCCGCTGTCCGGGCAGGTGACCGATCTGGGTTATGCCGCAGGTTGGCAGCTGGTCCGCGCGATGCCGGAGATCGTGGCGCGCAACGTGTTCGACGCGGGCGCCCTCTACGCCTCCCGTGGTGGTGGTCCGAAGCAGCTGCGCAAGAACCTGGCGCGGGTGATCGGGGTGCCCCCGGCCGAGGTGCCGGAGGAGCTGATGCGTGCTGCACTGGCCTCCTACGCCCGGTACTGGCGGGAGGCGTTCCGGTTGCCGTCGATGGACCTGACCGCTGTGGCCAAGCGACTCGACGAGGTGTTCGTCGGCGCGGACAAGCTGCGGGCCGACAAGGAGGCCGGTCTGGGTGGCGTGCTGGCGCTGCCCCACAGCGGCAACTGGGACATGGCCGGGGTGTGGCTGGCCCAGCAGTTCGGACCGTTCGCCACCGTCGCCGAACGGCTCAAACCCGAGTCGCTGTACCGGCGCTTCATCGATTACCGGGAGAGCCTCGGATTCGAGGTCTTCCCGCTCTCCGGTGGGGAGCGTCCGCCGTTCGAGGTGCTTTCGGAACGGTTGCGGGACAACATGTTCGTCTGCCTGATGGCCGATCGGGACCTCACCCGCAGCGGTGTGGAGGTCGAGTTCTTCGGCGAGCCCACCCGGATGCCCGCCGGGCCGGCCAAGTTGGCGATCGAAACCGGCGCGCCGCTGCATCCGGCGCATGTCCACTACGACGGGGACGATTGTGTGGTCGAGATTTTCGACGCGATCGACACCTCCTCGGGGAACGTCTCCATGGTGATCCAGCAGTTGGCCAACCAGTTCGAGGAGAACATCGCGGCGCATCCCGCCGACTGGCACATGCTGCAGCCGCAGTGGCTGGCCGATCTGTCCGACGAACGTCGTGCCCGACTGGGTACCACCTGATGAGCGCTTGCGCGAAGAGGCGACGGAGCTAGCCATGCGTATCGGGATGGTCTGCCCGTACTCGTTCGATGTGCCGGGCGGTGTGCAATCCCATGTGCTGCAACTGGCCGAGGTGATGCGCGCCGGCGGACACTACGTCAGCGTCCTTGCGCCGTCGTCGCCGCATGTGAAGCTGCCCGACTACGTGGTGTCGGGCGGCAAGGCCGTCCCGATCCCGTACAACGGTTCGGTAGCCCGCCTGCGGTTCGGACCGGCCACCCACCGCAGGGTCAAGAAGTGGATTGCCGAGGGCGACTTCGACGTACTGCACCTGCACGAGCCCAATGCACCCAGCCTGTCCATGCTGGCACTACAGGCCGCCGAGGGGCCGATCGTGGCGACCTTTCACACCTCGACGACAAAATCGTTGACGCTCAGCGTGTTTCAGGGGATCCTGCGCCCGTTCCACGAGAAGATCGTCGGCCGCATCGCGGTGTCGGACCTGGCCCGCCGTTGGCAGATGGAGGCGCTCGGCTCGGACGCGGTCGAGATCCCCAACGGTGTCGATGTGCCGTCGTTCGCGAATGCGCCTCGGCTGGAGGGGTATCCGCGGCCCGGCCGCAGCGTGCTGTTCCTCGGGCGCTTCGACGAACCCCGAAAGGGCATGCCGGTGCTGCTGGGTGCCCTGCCGAAACTGGTCCGGCGGTTCGCCGACATCGAGATCCTGGTCGTGGGCCGCGGTGACGAGGACACGTTGCGTGAGGAGGCCGGTGAGCTCGCCGGGCACCTGCATTTCCTGGGGCAGGTCGACGACGACGCGAAGGCCGCGGCCATGCGCAGCGCCGATGTCTACTGCGCGCCCAACCTCGGCGGCGAGAGTTTCGGCATCGTGTTGGTCGAGGCGATGGCGGCCCGCACAGCCGTGGTGGCCAGTGAACTGGACGCCTTCGCCCGCGTTCTCGATCAGGGCGAGGCCGGTCGCCTGGTCCCGGTCGGCGATGCCGACGCCCTGGCCGACGCGCTGATCGAGGTCCTCGGTGATGATGCGCTGCGCGAGCGGTACATCGAGGCGGCCACCGACAGGGTTGCGCGGTACGACTGGTCGGTGGTGGCCGGCCAGATCATGCGGGTGTACGAGACTGTGGCAAGCCCCGGGGTGAAAGTGCAGGTGGGCGACTAATCATGTCGACCTGGATAGTGATCGCGGCGCTGGCCTTGCTGGTGGTCCTGCTGCTCGTCGGAGGATGGGCGTATCAGACCGCCAACCGGCTCGACCGGCTCCACGTGCGCTACGACCTCTCATGGCAGGCGCTGGACGGCGTACTGGCCCGCCGGGCGGTCGTGGCCCGTGCTGTCGCCGTCGATGCCTACGCCGGCGCTCCCGAGGGCAAACGTCTGGCGAAGCTGGCGGATGCCGCCGAGCGGGCCCCGCGTACGGCGCGTGAGGCCGCCGAGAACGATCTGTCGGCCGCACTGGCCGTGGTCGACCCGGCCGAGCTGCCGGTGGCGCTGGTCGCCGAACTCGCCGATGCCGAAGCCCGGGTGCTGCTGGCCCGGCGCTTCCACAACGACGCCGTCCGCGACACCTTGGCGTTGCGGGAGCGCCCGATGGTGCGCGCGCTTCGACTCGGTGGAACCGCCGCGTTGCCAACCTATTTCGAGATCGTGGAGAGTCCCGACGCCCAGGCTGCGCCCAATGTGGGGGTGAACCCGGTGAGCCGTCGGACCTCCGCACGTGTGGTGCTGCTCGACGAGACCGGCGCGGTGTTGCTGCTGCACGGCAGCGACCCTGCTCTCGACGACCCGGACAAACCGGCGCCGCGGTGGTGGTTCACCGTCGGCGGCGCTGTCCGTCCCGACGAGGACATGGCGGCCGCGGCGGTGCGTGAGCTGGCCGAGGAGACCGGGTTGCAGGCGAAGCCGGCCGAGCTGGTCGGGCCGGTGTGGCGGCGCGAGGCCGTCATCGACTTCAACGCCTCGGTGATCCGCAGTGAGGAGTACTTCTTCATCCTCCGGACCACCCGGTTCGAACCGTCGGCGACGGGGCGCACGACGCTGGAACGGCACTACATTCACGGGCACCGCTGGTGCGATGCAAGAATGATCGCCGAGTTGGTTGCCGGCGGGGAGGCCGTGTATCCGCTTCAACTGGGTGAGCTGCTGGCTCAGGCCAATGAACTGGCCGAGCAGCCCGCAGCGACGCTGGCGAATACGCAGGGATCTGCGAATCGCGAGCTGCAAGCCATCCGGTGATGCGGATTTAATGGATTTGGCGGCTCTACTAGACTGAATCAGTAGGACTTTGGAGGAGATTGCAGTGGATACCGCGGCGCAGAACGGTTCGAGCAACCAGACCGGTACCGCGCGGGTGAAGCGTGGGATGGCTGAGATGCTCAAGGGCGGCGTGATCATGGACGTTGTCACCGCCGAGCAGGCCAAGATTGCCGAAGGTGCGGGAGCCGTCGCCGTGATGGCGCTGGAGCGCGTTCCTGCTGATATCCGTGCCCAGGGCGGGGTGTCGCGGATGAGCGATCCGGACATGATCGAGGGCATCATCTCCGCGGTCACGATCCCGGTGATGGCCAAGGCG